>JANNAO010000245.1:0-10578 GCA_031384405.1 Verrucomicrobiota bacterium
CGAGGACCGTTTGACCACGCAACGCTTGCCGGTCGCCCGCTTCACCACCGACAAGCGCGAGTACCGCATTGGCGAACCGGTGCGCATCACCGAGTACACCTGACGATCACGCCGCGTTCCACTTCGTTGTAAGGCTTGTCATTCCGGATGGCGAACACCAAATCGTTCCATTCATTCTGATACCAGCTTTCTTCTCCTTTGGGCACTTGAGAAGTCCAAACGCGGTCAGAACCGTTCGGTGACTGGCCTTTGAAAATCATGGACGGCGCACCGCAATCACCGGTCTTGGATACGATGGCACTGCCCTTGGTACCGTGGATGTAACTGGAGAAGTTGTCATGGCAACCCGTCATGCAGCGTCCGTCAAAAAAGAATTTCGTGCCGTCGGCGTAGCTGTATTCCACAGAGTAGGTGTCGAGGTTTTGATCCACATACGGAATGCCTTCGGGACTTAAACGATTATGCCGTCCGCCAAGAGCGTGCGCTTTGACGGGCCACGCGTTCTTCATCCAACTCAGATGGTCAATGATGTGGATGTAAAAGTCGCTGTAGGCCCCGCCGCTGGCCCAGATGAAACTATGGAAGCGTTGGATTTGATACATCAGATCGCTGATGCCTTCGGGTTTTGGAAGCGATTGAAAGGTCGCGACCGGCCCGTGCATCCGGTAGCCGCGTTCGAGGATGATATCGCCAATCGCGCCATCGTGAATGCGCTCGGCCAGTTGCTCGAGGGCGCGGGAGTGGCGGGAGTTCAAACCCACGCCGACTTTGAGGTTTTTTGCTTTCGCGGCTTCAGCGAGTTTCAACATGCGTCGGCTGCCCGGCCCGTCCACCGTCACCGGCTTTTCCATGAAGACGTTCAAGCCCTTCTGGATGGCATACGTGAAATGCACCCAACGAAATGCCGGTGGCGTCGTCAGGATCACGATGTCGCCCGGACGCAACGCATCCATCGCGTGCTTGTAGCCATCGAACCCGACGAATTGTTTGTCATTCGGCACCTCCACCTGTGATGCGAAGTTCTGCTTGAGCGAACTGAAGCTTTTGCTCAGGCGATCACTGAAGACATCCGCCATCGCAACTAGTTTCATGGGCCCATACTTCACGCTTAACGCATCCACTGCCGCGCCCGTGCCGCGCCCGCCGCAACCGACGAGTGCGAGTTGAATGGTGTTATTCTCTGCGGCGTGAACATGCGGCAACACGAGTCCGCTCAACGCGGACATCGCAGCGACAGTTCCAGTTTGTTTGATAAAAGCACGGCGCGTCGTGGGCGACGAAGGATTGTTGTTCATGGGTGAAATCGTTTCCTGCGCGCGTCACCGAGTCAATGAAACAATCACGGACGTATGCAGTAAAAATTAACGACAAGAGGTTGTCGGCACGACGAAGAGTCGTGGAGTTATCTCACTCCGCCGCTTCCGCCGGACCGCTCACGGGACGAATTTTGATTGCCCGAAACGCGGCACTCGTCTCCCACGACGCCAACCCGAACGGTTGCGACATCATGATCTCGCCGAAGCGCACGGAAAGTTTTCGTCCGGTCGTGACGAGGTTCACCACTTTCTTCTGCTCGATCCACGCCTCGATCTTCTGCTCCGTCACCCGCAGCCGGATGCGATACCAGCGACCCGACTCGAAGCTCACATACTTCATCGTCTCGTTCTCGGAAGCATCGCCGCCATCCAGATTCGACAACCCCACAAGCCCGCCGCCCCAGCCGCCGACGATCAGGCTGCAACAGGATTCGCGCACCGGAAACGTTAGAGCGCAAAAGAAATCGCTCCCATCCAAACGCATCGCATCAAACGCCACCTCGTAGTTCACGCGTGGAGTTTCGTTCGTGTTGTTCACGCCCACGAACTGTTGACCGCGATGGAACACCAGCAACCCATTCGTCACCGTCACGCTGCCGCCTTGCTTGAAATCAGTCTCGCGCCAGCCGTTCAACGACGTGCCATCGAACAACTCGCGCCACTTCTCACCTTCGAACGGTTTCAACGATTGTATTGCCGCACGTTGGATCAGTTCCGTCTCCGATGGGGTGATGTCGGACTTGGGCACGGGCGTCACGACGGAATCGGCAAACACCCCGGAGGGTTGATAACGCTGCGTTGCACAGCCCGCCGTGAGCAATACCGCAAACGCGCAAGCGATAAAAAAATTCAAGTTCATCTCGGACACGATTCTGGCAAAACCCGGACGGAATGCACGGCAGGAAAACAATCGCAGACAACGAGCAATCCACGCCTCCAACTCCCTGCCCGCGTTCATCACCCCGCAACCCGACGGCATAACGCTCGCAATCAAGCTGCAACCCCGCGCCACGAAAAACGAACTCAGCGACGCGCTCGGCACAGAACTGCGCATCAAAGTCACCGCGACACCCTCGCGAATGAAGCGTTGTTGCGTTTGCTCTCCGACACCCTTGGGCTGTCCACGCGGCAAGGTGGAGTTGATCGGCGGCTAGACCTCGCGCCACAAGTCAGTGAAAGTGTACGGCGTCACGGCAAGCGAGGCGTTGACGAGACTATCCGCCCGACTGGCCGCTTGCCGGCTCAAATAAATCCGGTTGCTGGTTTGTTGAACAAACCTCGTACGGCGTTCGCACAAGGCTTCCTGCGGAACGTCTCGCCGCCTGGCGCGAATTAAAAAATCTTTGGTGTTTTATCGGACACCCATCCCGCCCGCGCACCTTCAAAAACCCCGTTGCACCCCGATGATCCGGCGCGGTTTGACAGTTCAATTTTGAATCGCTGTATGTGCGAAAATCGTCCGTCACACCTCTTTCCACGCGCTGGCAAAGTCCCTGCTAAAAGGCATTCCGTTCCGCTTCGTTGTTGTTGAAGCGGGGCAAGGAGTGTTTGTGAACCCAGTATTTCAATAACGGTGTTGTGATGTTAAATCGTCTTTTATTGTTGGAAGTCGTGATCGGGTTGGTTGTCGGCTCTTGCCGTCTGAACGCGCAAGTCGCCACACCCGTTAACTTGGCCTGGAATGCCAGTTCGAGTTCGGAGGTGACGAGCTATGCCGTGCATTACGGCACGACGAGCGGCGTTTATTCCGCTTCAACCAATGTGGGAAATCAAACCTCGGCCAGCGTGACCGGGTTGCAGGCGGGACAGACCTACTATCTCGTCGTGTGCGCCCGCAACGCGGCGGGCATCGTGAGTGATCCTTCGAACGAAGTCAGCCATCAAACACCGTCGGCGACTCTCCCGGTTGTCGCGCTGACCGCACTGGTTGCTGGCGCGAACTACTCGTCGCCTGCGACGATTGCCTGCGCGGCCAGCGTCACCGCCAACGGACACACGATCACCAAGGTTCAGTTCTACAACGGTGCGGTGCTGCTGGGCGAGGACACCACGTCCCCCTACGCGTTCACCTGGAGCAACGTCGCCGCAGGCAGCTACAGTTTGACGGCTCGCGCCGTTTACGATGCCGGGAGCACGACCCCTTCAGCGTCGGTCAACGTAGCCGTCGGTTCGGTGACTTCGGTGACAAGCCTTTGGCCAGGCACGACAGCTCCGGGAATCGTGGATGCCGGTGTTGATAATCCGGTGGAATTGGGAGTGAAGTTCCGCTCGGACGTAGCAGGGAACATCACTGGCATACGCTTCTACAAAGCGAGTGCCAACATAGGCACGCATGTGGGAAACCTTTGGACGAGTACGGGCACGTTGCTGGCGACGGCGACGTTCACCAGCGAAACAGGATCGGGTTGGCAGCAGGTGAACTTTTCAACGCCCGTGCCAATCACCTCAAGCACGGTTTACGTGGCTTCTTACCATGTCAACAACGGCCACTACAGTTTGACTCCTAATTACTTCTTAACCACGGGTGTGGACAATGCGCCACTGCACGCGCTGGCCGATGGAGTATCGGGTGGAAACGGTGTTTATGCCTATGGTACGAACAGCATCTTCCCAAACCAGACTTGGAGCGGAGCCAACTACTGGGTGGATGTGGTGTTCCAAGGTGGGGCTTCTCCATCTCCCGCCCTGACCACGATCGTGGTCACGCCAGCGAATACGACCGTCTTGGCTGGAGCCACACAATCGTTGACGGCGACGGGCAACTACTCCGACGGCAGCACCCAGAATCTCACAAGCCTGGCGGCGTGGTCCTCAGCGCAAAGTGCGGTAGTTACAGTAAATGCAAGCGGTCTTGTCACAGCTGTCTCCGCCGGCACGACCACCCTCTCGGCAACGCTGACCGGCATCACGGGCAGCAGCACTCTCACCGTGGTGGTCACTCCTCCGGCGAATCCTCCAACAATTGCTCTGACCTCTCCGACGAACGGAGCATCCTACACGTCGCCCGCGACGGTGAATCTCGCCTCCAGCATCACCGCCAACGGGCACTCGATCACCAAGGTTCAATTTTTTAACGGCAGCGTCTTGCTGGGTGAAGACACAACCGCACCGTATGATATCGCGTGGAACAACGTGATTATGGGCAACTACGCCCTTAAGGCGCGCGCCGTTTACGATTCGGGAAGCACGGTGGACTCCGCTTCCATCAACATCGTTGTCGCAGATCTTCCGGCCCCGTGGCAAACCGTGGACGTTGGAGCGGTGGGACAGGTCGGCAGTGTCAGTCAGTCCAACAACATTTTTACCGTGAGTGGCGCGGGCTGGATTACCGGCACAACCGACAGTTTCCGCTTTGTCCATCAATCCTTGAGCGCAGATGGCGAAATCAAGGCACGCCTGACCTCGGTTCAAGCCAACAATACCAACGGCAGCTTTGGCGTGATGATGCGTGATAATCTCTCGCCCGGTTCCAAATACGTCTTCATGGGAATGGCTCAAGACCTCAATTACCGCTGGCAGCGGCGCAGCACTTCTAGCGGGAGCACATCCACCAAGATATCCACCGCTTCCACGCCGCCCGACGCCTGGGTGCGCCTGGTGCGTTCGGGCAGCACGTTCACCGGCTATATGTCCAGCAACGGCGTGGACTGGACGCCGGTGAACACTCGCAGCATCTCGATGGCAACGAACATTTACGTCGGCTTCGTCGTCGCTTCCGGCAACACCAACTCCCCGAACTCCGCCGCGTTCTCCAGCGGGTTCGTGGTGCCGTGACGACTGGACTCATGATGGACATCTTGAAAAAATATTGCGCTCACGCGTTTTTCATCCTGCTGCTGTTGCTTGGGCTTGCCACCAGTCGCACCGAAAAGATCAACCGGCCAACCGCGCATCTAAAACACCCCACGGCAACTGCCCGCGTCAACCACCGCGTCGCAGAACCGTTGGAACGATTTCATGCGGCGTTCTCGCCTGATGACGCAGCCACACCAGCCGTCGAAGCCGAGGACGATCTGAATCTTTCAGGCGAAGATATTGAACTCGCTGTGGAAAACTTCACTGACACCGATGTGCTGGCCGCTCTTGAAAATCTTGCGACCCGAACAAAACCAACCGCGATGGAGCTGCGCAAGCTGCTGGTGCGGCGTTGGGCCGAGCGCGATGTCGTCGTCGCCGCCGCGTGGGCGATGCAATTCCCGGAGAGTGCCACGAGGAGCATCGTTCTCGAACAAGTCTCCATCGCCTGGGCAAACTCCGATCTGGCGCGTGCCACCGCCTGGTTGCGCGACCTGCCGGACGGCGAAAGCAAACAAGTCGCCACACTCGCTGCGGCTTACGAAGCGTCCCGCACTGATCCGATGGCTGCGCTTGAAATCGCCAGCCAACTGCCGCCCGCGCGCGAACGCGACGAACTTCTGACTCATGCGGTGAGTCAATGGGCGACATCTGATTTTGCAGCCGCAGCGGCATGGGTCGGAGAAATTCCTGAGTCCGACCTTCGCCAGGAGATGCTCGCCGCCGTCGCGGTGGCGGCGTCTGCCGAAAACGCGCCAGCGGCCGTCACGTTTCTTGTCAACACACTCACTGCCGGTGAAACACAGTCGCGCGCCGCCGTGTCCATCACCCAACGCTGGGCTCAAGTTACCCCGTTGGACGCTGCCGCCTGGGTTTCGCAATTTCCAGAAATGCCTGCGCGCGATGCCGCCGTGGAAAACCTCGTGGGACTTTGGGTGGCAAATGATTCCCAAGCTGCGATGGACTGGGTCAACACATTGCCGGACGGCTCACTTCGCGCCACGGCCATCAACGCCTACGCGGCCAGCCTACCCCAACCTGACAATGCAACTTTGTCCAGATGACCGCACGGACTCCCGGTTGCACCAGCGTGGATCGAGCTGAGTGCCGACCTTTGATCGGCTTATCATCAAGCATCACCAGTTTGCGGCAGCGCAAAGCCGGTCACAGGCCTGCGCTCCCACAGCGAGACCAGAGCCTCACCCCGGTTGAATCACGCCCGGCATGGTGAAGCCTTGCTCCGGGTGCGCTCAGACGCCTCGGGTTGTCCGCGCGGCAAAGTGGAATTGATTCGCGGCAAGGCAAGACATCGCGCCTGAAAGTCGTGAAGATTTACGGTCTTGCATCCGCGCAAGTGCTGTTGAAGTTGAAGGGTGTATAACCCCCCTACTCCAGCACCGCCCGATAAAACCGTCGGTTAAAGTTCGTCGCAGCCGGG
The DNA here is from genome assembly GCA_031384405.1 of Verrucomicrobiota bacterium. Lineage (GTDB taxonomy): Bacteria > Verrucomicrobiota > Verrucomicrobiia > Limisphaerales > JADLHS01 > JADLHS01. The sequence continues at coordinate 6,550 of JANNAO010000245.1, forward strand.
TCCCGGAAATACATCATCGAATTCGTGCTGACGAGATTGGTCAACGGCAACCAATCAATGACGTTCGTCGCCGCCTCCACCCGATAACTAAATCCCGGCAGCCCTTCGAGACTCAGATCAAGGCCGCTGGCAGTCAGCGGATGAGTTGAACCGAACCCAAGTTTTGGGCGGGGCACAGTTGTCAGAGGCGCGATGCGATAAAACCTCCTGCCATAATTCATTGCCGCCGTATCGACGATAACCGTGGGCGAATTTGTGCAGGTGAAGTTGGAGATCGGCGTCCAGTTGACCAGATTAGTGGAAGCTTCCAACGCATAACTGCGCCCCATTTCACCGAACACCGCCAGTTGGAAACGACCGTCCGCCAAATACTGCGCCGAGCCAATTCGCAAGTTGTCGAAGAGAAGCGGCAAGCTCCCGCGCTGATACTCTTGCAAGTTGGTCAAGCTATCATTGTCCGGGTCTTGCCCGGCGTCTGTCGGGTTCTGTGGATTTAATCCGTTTGCAGTCTCCCAGGCGTCGGCCATTCCATCGCCATCGTTGTCAACGCCACTTCCGCTGGGCAACACGCGATTGCCAAAAGTTTGCGATGAACTGAGGCTGTTGCTGTCCACCGCGACGACGGCATAGCCGATATATTGCGTCGCCAAGACGCTGAGATTGGTGTCGCTGTAAAGACTCAGGCCGGCAGCAACCTCGCCAATTTTCAGATAGCTTCCGCCCGGTAGCACGGCCCGCAGCACGTCGTAACGGATGACATCGCGGTCATTGTAACCATCGTCTTCCGAGAGTGCCCACATGAGGATATTCGTGCCGTCCGTTCCAAAGTGTACCGCAACACTCGTGGGAGGCATCGGCAATCCTTGAACGGTGGTTGTTTGGACAGGAATGGACGATGGACTCTCGTTGCCCGTCGTGTCCACCGCGCTCACTGACACGAAATAATTCGTCCCCAACGCGAGTCCTCTCAATAAACAATTGGTGCCGCCGACTTGAACAGGCGACGGCGTGCCTTCCACGGTGGCGTCTCCGTCCCACGGCGGGCCGCTCTGTCCGCGCCGGTAATACACACGATAACCTGCGAGGTCTGGCGCGCTGTTCGTCCCCCACGAAACCCAGAGTCTGCTTTGCCCTGTAGTCACGACCACATTGGTTGGCGACGTGGGAGCAGTGGTGTCCAACAATCCAATGTCCGTCATTCCAAAAGCGTCACCCGGAGCCGACCCCACGCTGATATTCGCCGTCGCTCCGCCGAGAGGCGCACGCAACAGTAAAGACACACTGCCGTTTGTGCTGAACGCTTGAACACCGGGCGCATTGGTGTCTAGGTCGGGATTGAGTATCTCGACACTTTTTGCAATCGCCGTGAACAACCATTGTTGAGTCGCGACATTGCCAGTGTTCAAAATCAGATTCGTCACAACTGCCGTCATCTGCGAGATGCCATCAGCCACCAGCACATTGGTACTCAACAGAATTTGCAGGTCGCCGGTGGGCAACGGCGGAGCGACCGCATACGTGCCCAAGTTCGTAATTGCAGTCGTAACAGTGTTCGATACTGCATTTACTGTCCCGCCAACCAATACCCATTGGTTCGTTGCGTCACTCTGCCTGTAAATCTTCAGGTCATTTTCATTCAAACCCGTCACAGCCAGATCGCTGTACGAGATGGTCAAGTTGGCTGTCCCGTTAAAGGCATTCGTGCTTTCAAAGCGAAAGACGCCACCCAATCCGTAGATGTAATTGCTTGGGACGAGCGAACTCGAACCATACGTGGCGGGATCACGGAACAACGCCCGGCTCATGAGTTGCATTTGCGGTTGGTTGACGCCACCAAACACATCGCCCCGCCATTTCGATATGAGATAAGCCCCGTTGTCCATGACTCCGGCACCGAAACTCATCACCCCACGGACACCACCACTTACATTCACAACGATGTTTTGAAAGCCGCTGGTCACGGCGGTCGCGGTTTGATTCAAAGCACTCTTGAGCGGTGTCGCGGCGTAACTTATCCAGAGTGCCTCCTTCGCCAGCAGATTGCCGCTGGGGATCAAATCCGTTGTGTTGTTGGCATACCATTCAAGGGGCAGTCGCTTGGATTGCCAGATTTGGCCTTTTTCCAACACCGCTTCCGCGCCGCGCTCGACCTTTGCAACAAGGCGCAAATCCAATCCGGCAACGATTCCGTCCACTTCTGCGGCCAGCGGCGCAGCCCATTGCGTGGCTGTGTAAATCGTGCGCGTATAACCGAGTAATTGATTGTCTGCCTCGGGCGTTTCAAGAATACCCCGCACTAAATCATCCGCGTTCCGGGGTCCGAGCGTAACATGGGAAGCCAAGCCGTTTTGAAAAATCTGCCAAGCGGCGCCGAATGCAGTCGGTTGGCTCGCGTATCCCGCATCCGGCAAATCATATTCCAAGGTTTCGGTCGTCTCCACCCGGATGCCGGGGTCAAGCTGTCCAGTCAATCCTTTCCAGCCAATCAAACTCAGATCAATCTCGGCTTGCGCTTCACCGGAAAACTCCACCTCAACACGGGAAACAGCCGTGCCATTATTCGGCGTCCATGCTTTGGCCGTTATGGTCTGACTGGCCGTTCCTGAAAAATCCAAACCCAAGCCGCGCAGTTTTGACTTGTTGTATTTCATGTATCCGCCCATCGCCCCGACGCTGCCGGACAACTCGGATTCCAGACCAAGCACCACGGCGCGCTCGTTGGGTATGAGCGGTTTCTCAAACCCCAGGAAGCCCCCCATGTGAACATCGAACTCCCCGCCCGCCTTCAAGTTGTAGTTCCCGGAAGTCCCGGCATTGAGCAAAGCCTCGCCGTCCGCATATGCACCAAGATGTATCTGGCCTTTCGTCCCGATCAGAGTCGCTTGCAGCAGGTCTTGCCCATAGAGTGTTGTCAGAAAGTCATTCAAGGAATGGGCCAAGCCGTCAGCCTCAATCATTGGGCCGCCGAGCGCGACAATCAGTTTGTACAGGTTCAGAATTTCGTCAGACGTGTTCGCCGGAAAAAGATGTTTGCTCGCCAGATCAACTCCCAGATAGCCACCGGCACCCGCGCCAACTCCGTTCTCAATGCTGCCAAGTTTCACGCCGGGCGTGGAAAACTCTAAACCCGCCCGTCCTTCCGATTCCCATTTGGCCTGCACCGTTTCATTGAAGATGCTGTTGCCCTTGTACCAATCCCTGACCTCAGTCTCCATCACAGCCGATCCGCCCAACTTCCATGCCGCAATCTTGCCACTGGCTCCCCCGCCGATCCTCTGCTTCCAAACTTGATAATATTGCCGTGACACCATCATTGCCTGAAACGTGGCTTTGACCACTCCCGATTCCAATACCTCCAAATCCTTCACGCTGGAAACCGCGCCCAAAGCCGACGCCGGAATCCGCAGTCGCACGATTCCATCGCCATCGGAAACGCCAGCCGTGTTGCCCGCCCAAGTCATTGAAGCATCTCCCGCCTGAGAAATGGTGCTGCCTCCCGCGATGCGCAGCGATACCGCGATACCTCCCGCAGCCATCTTTCCGTCTGCCGTAACCACTCGATAATAGCGATACCCCACGCCGCCCTCTTCAATCTTTGTCACCGTGGGATTCACATCCGGTTGTAACGGGATGAGACGGAACGGACCGCTCAACGTTGAGAGTTGAATCACGCCCAAGTCATTAGTCCCGACCGGGACAATGATTCCCGGAACGGACTTGCTCTCATAGCCCGCCACGGACAACTTGAGCAAGTAGCCAGAACCCACCGGCACATTCGTCAAAGTGAACCGACCGTTGGCGACCGTGTTCGTGCCAATTCCAGTGCCATCAATTGTCACCACCACATTGGTCACAGGCAAACCACCGCTGAAAACCTGGCCGATGATCCAGCCTGTCTGCATGGAGCGCGTATCCACCGCGCAGATGGGTGAACCTTAATCCGGCAGTTGGAACGCTTGCCAAGAGGGGCAAGTGATTGGTGGAATGGGCTATGCCCTTGCAAACAACCTCGGTGGAGATTCACCCAGC
>JANNAO010000269.1:0-8643 GCA_031384405.1 Verrucomicrobiota bacterium
CTGCTGTTTCTTGCAATCCTCAAGCACAACTTGGAAGGCTTCCAAGTTGCCGTGGATGTCTGCGATGATGGCGAACTTCATTAAAAATTATTTCTCGATGGCAAAGCCTTTGAACCCGCCGACGGCATCCGACCAGATCGCTTCTTCGTTGCGGATGTTTGCGGCCAAGCCTGCTTCGTGGATGGATTCGCGGAAGGCTTCGAGTTCCTTCTTGTGTCCCTCGGCGGTCAATTCCACACGACCATCAGCCAGATTCCGCACCGCGCCGGTCACTTCGTAACCCGCCGCGAGCGTGCGCACGGCATAGCGAAAGCCCACGCCCTGAACGCGACCCGAATACAGAACCTGCATTCGGAGACGCTCACTTGATGATAAACCCGGTTTCCCGGCAGCTTGTGCCATAACGAAATGAAGCCAAAGCGTTAGCAGACTGGCAATGTTTTTCGTTCGCGAAGTGGGATGAAAACGATTTATCGGAGCGAGTTTTAGGGAATTCCCTTAACCATCCCGCCGCTTCTGCGCCCGGCGTTTTGCTTCGAGCAAACGGCTCGTCGTTCCAGCAGGCGATTCTTCTTCGGCGGGCTTTGTTTCAGTGGGAGGCGCGCTTTGGATCGGCGGCGGGCTGCCGTCTTCCATCGCCAACGGGAAGTCAGATGTCTTCGCCTGCTCTTGCGGCTTGAACAAATCCTCGCGCCGTTCGCGTGGCTCTGTTCCCGCCGAGGTTCGCGTGGAGCGCACTGCTTCGCGACGCGCCAACAAGGTGTTCAACGATTCATCCGCCTCCACAGGCCGCACCTTGCCGCGCCAGAAGAAGACTTTTCGCTTCACCGTCGCCATCGCCTTCTCCCACTGCTCGCGATCCATATCAATCCGCCGCACCCCCACGTCCAATACGAACAAGATGATCGCCAATCGCACCAGCCATTCCCACAAGTCCAGCGGACGCTTCGTCTTTACGCGGTCGTGCGTGAACGGATTGTCCAACGGCTTCATCGGATCAAGCATCTTGCCGCCGCCGGATTCCGCGATGCGTTTCAACAAGTTCAAGTTCGGTTCACCCGCCGCGAACTCTGGCGAAAAATTCACGCTCGCGCCCACGACTTGTCCCGCCACGGCTTGACCGTTCTCCATCTGCATCAGGTTCACGAGATACCCGCCAACTTCCTTCGTGGGAAACTTCGCCTCGTAATGACCCGGCCCCGTCTGCACCACGCGCACCACCGTGCGCTCGCCTTTCGGACTCACGACCGTCGCCTGCAAATTCAGGAAGTTCCGGTAATTTCCTTTCTCATCGAGAGCCTCGACATTGATCACGCCCTCGCCCTTGTCCACGATCACCTCGCTCGTGAAGTCCGCGTTCTCCAACCGCCGCAAACTCCACTGCGCGATCTGCGACCAGAATTGTTTGTAGCGTTCCCAGCTCACCCAATTCTTGCCCCACTTCGGGCGAGCGTCCGAAGTGAACGCCACTGCGCGACCCAATCCATACTGCCAGTGCGCGAGCAGCGGATCGCCTTTCTCTGTGAATAACGGGGTCTCCGCGCGTGATTTCACCGACGACGCCACATAGCCGAGTAGCGTGGGATAATCCGCACCGCCAAACCCGCGCGTGAGTTCGCTTGCCGCTTTCACCTGCGGCTTGAATGGCTCTTCGTAGATGGCCGACTTGAGGATGACGGAAGTTTCCTTGATGAAAATCTGTGGCAACATCGCGGGCGAGGTGACGTTGTGAAAACGTCCGCGACCTTGCGCCGCGATCTCCATCATCGTCTCCGGGCCGACGTGTCCCGCAATCAACACCGTGCTGATCGTGATGCGATCCTGAACCATCTGCGCCATCAATTCCGCCGTCGGCTTCGCGGGATCGCCATCGCTGAACACGATGACGTGTTTCAAACTCGCTTTCGATTTCTTGAGCGCGTTGTGCGCCTCGGTCAACACGCCCTGAAAACTTCCGAGGTCGCCTTGATTCATCCCCGCGATGGCACTGCCCGCCGCTTTTTTGTTCCCGACTTTCTGCAATTCATAAACCCACTGATCCGTTCCGTTCCACAACACCACGCCCAATTCATCAGCCGGCCCCAGCGCACCCAGCACGCCCTGCGCGCAATCCCGCGCCACCTGATTGCCATTCGCGAACTCCATCCCGTGCATCACCAACACCACCGCGCCCGGCGGCAAAACTTTTTTGCTGTCCAACTCCATGCTCACCGGCAGCGTGGTTTCCAGCGGCGTGTTGCGATAACCACCCGCCGCAAACGCGTTCTCGCCGCCGATGCACACGAGTCCCACACCGAAATCCCGCACCGCCGATTCGATCAAACTCATCGTGTCGCGCCCCAAATCACCCGCGCTCACGTTGCTGAGGAAGATCGTGTCGTAACTGTCCATCTCCGCGAGCGACGTCGGCACGCCCGTCACTCCCACCATCTTCACGTCCAGCTTCGCGGCGACCAAAGCCGCTGCGAGCGTGTCGTCCAAACCGAGTTCGCCTGAAATCACCAGCACGCGCGGATCGCCCTTCACACTTGCAAACGACATCGCACGATTATTCTGCGGCAACAGATCGCCCGGCGCATCCACTCGCACGTCGTAATTATAGAAACCCTGATCGGGCAACGTTTGCGGGAACGAAAACAGATTCTTCCCCGCCTCCAGCTTCACTTTCTGCTCGCCGAGCGGCATGTCGTTGCGGAACAAACGCACCGTCGCCTCCTGCGCCACATCCGCCTGGATGAAAATTTTCGCCTCGAACGGCTGACCCTTCTTGAGCTTCGTCGGTACTTGGACTTTCTGCACAAACACATCGCTGCCGCGCGAAACCCCCAGCGGCAACACATCCACCGTCACACCCTGTGACTTCGCGCCCGCCACCGCCGCCATCGCGTCGCCGATGTTTTCGTTGCCGTCCGACATCACGAGCAACCGCTTCTGTCCCGTCTCCGCAAACGCCGCCGTGCCCAGCCGGATCGCCGACGCGAGATCAGACCGTTGCGTGTCCACCACCGCCTCGACCTTCTCCAGATCAATCGCCGCGTTCGGCATCCGATCAATGCTCGCCTCCGTGCCGAAGATGATGACGCCCGCCTTGTCATCTTTCTTTTTCTGCTCCGCCATTTTGTTCACGAGCGATTTCGCCGCGTCCTGCTGCGCCGACGGCACGCTGTCCGAGCGATCCAGCACGAAGAACACATTCATGCCCTCGACTGGCAGCAACCATTGCAAACCCGCAATCGCCAGCACCAGCGCGAGACAAACCACCACGCGCAACGCCAGAGCCGTCCGTCGTCGCCACGGCGCGATCTGCACGTCGGTCTTGAGCGTGAGCCAAACGATCCACGCCAGCGCGGGCAGCGCGAGCAGCAGATAGAGTGGATGCGTGAATTGCATTTTTTAGTTTGTAGCCGCCGACGTGAGGAGGCGGACTTCGTCCCGTGTCGCAGTCCCCATCGGTCGCCTGAGTCCTATTTGTCCCATTCTCCGCACCAGTTTCTGCAAACGATGATTGAGCGCGTCCGCCACGTAAAGATTTCCGCGCGCATCCAGCGCGATGGCCCAAGGATTATTGAACTGCCCCGGCTCGCCGCCCGCGCCACCAATGATTTCGACCGGCTGACAGTTCGCGTCGAACACCTGGATGCGACTATTGCCAAACTCGCAGACAAAAATGTTCCCCGCCGCATCCACCGCCACATCGTACGGATAACTCAACTCGCCCAGCTTCGTGCCCGCGTGACCAAACTCGCGCAGGAATTTTCCGTCAGCCGAAAAAATCTGGATGCGATGATTGCAAGAATCCGCCACATAAAGCCGATCCTGCACATCCACGCAAATCCCTTCCGCCCGATTGAACTCCCCGGGGGCGGTGCCCGCCCGACCAATGACTTGAAGCAAAGTCGCCTCGCGCCCCGGAGCGCCGGCCTCCGGCCCGGCGTGTTTCAAAACCGGTGCCGCAAGTGGCGCATCCGATTTAGAGTAAGGCCAGTTCGTATTCCCCCTCTCCCCTTCCGAAGGGGAGAGGGCCGGGGTGAGGGGCTTGCTTTGGATGTTGGACGTTGGACGTTGGACGTTGGATGTTTCCCCCTTTGTTTTCAGCCCAAACCGCTGCACCCGCTCCGCTCCCATATATTCACTCACCAAAAATTCTCCACGCGAATTCTCCGCAATCCCGCGTGGTAAAATGAAACAACCCTCATTCGTCCCGCGACAACCCCACTGCGCCACGAGTTTTCCCTCCGGCGTGAAATGATTCACCCGCTGATAATGCGGCTCCACCACGATGATATTTCCCTCGCGATCCCGTTCCATGCCCTTGGGTTTGCCGAGATCCGTCTCCGGCATCTGCCAGTGCAAAAGATATTTTCCATCCGGCGAAAACTTCTGCACGCGCCCCGTCATATCCACCACGAAAACATTCCCGTTCGTATCGCAAGCCAGCGAGCGCGGCTTGTTGAATTCCCCGATGCCCACGCCCCGCGAACCAAAGACGACAGCGCGCTCGAAGAAACTGCTTTGCACTGCCGCTTCATGCTTTGAACCCGTCGGTGAACAACCGGAACAGAAGCACCAAGCACCAAGCACCAACATCCAGAGAAGCCCAAAATTCCAAGCACCAAACCGCGAGCGCGCGGCAGTTGTTTGTAGCTTGGAGCTTGAAGTTTCTCTGGAGCTTTTATATGCGATCCACTTCATTGCACTCCAGGCGACCAAGGGCAACACCGCCAGCCCCAGCAACGCCACGCACAACGCATTCACCTGACCAGCGTAGCCGTAGTGCAGCAGATTGAAAATTTTCAGCGCCAGCGTTTCGCCGCCGGGCGGCTGGACGATTACTATGGATTCCACGTCCCACAAACACAGCAGATAGACCACATACCACGCCGCGAACATCTGCGGCGCAATCTGCGGCCACACCACGAACCGAAACATCTGCCACCCCGTCGCGCCCTCGAGTCGTGCCGCATCAGTTAAATCTTTGTCCACACTCGCCACCGCGTGCCGCGTCGCCGTCCACGCCAGCGCAAAATAACGAATCGCCAGCGCGAGCAACACGATGCCGACGCTCTGATAAAACGCCGCCAGCACCGGGCGATTGAAAATCTTGATCAGTACGATGCCGATGAGAACACCGGGAATGAAAAACGGCAGCCAAGAGACTAAACGCAGAGACGCAGAGAACGCGGAGAGTCGCAAAGGTGAAAGACTTCTCTGCGTTTTCTCTGCGTTCTCTGCGTCTCTGCGTTGAGAAAAACATAACGCAATCCCGACGACCACCGTTGCCGCTAGCACCGCGAACCAGAACGAATTCCAGATCGGGCCAGAGCTGGCTTCAATTGCACCAGGGAGTTCCGCCCACGTCCGCGATGCGAAAATAATTTGCGCCAGCGGCAAACCGACGGACACCACGCACAACAAAACCGCCAGCGCGCCGCTTCCGATTCGCCATGTTGAACCCAGTTGCCGACGAAAAACTCTGGCAGGCACAGAGCCTTGAATCCTCGACCACGTCACCGGCCGACGCGTCACCCACGCGAGCAACAGCATTGGCGCGATCACCAACGGCACGCTCAACTTCAGCGCGGCCATCGTGTCGAACTTCGTGTTGAACTGGACCCACATCTCGTCGGGCAGCACTTTCGTTTGCAGAATCGCCGGCACGGCAAAATTGTTGAGCGCGAGCACAAACGTCAGCACCGTCGCCAGCGCGAGTTCACCTTTGGCTGCGGGAACGAGCAGCCAGCGTAGCAGTGACCAACCAGTCATTGCTGGCTCACACTCGAACTGCGCCGCTTCCAATCGTCGCCACGCTGCCATCGCCGCGAGCAGGGTAATGGGCCACAGCAACAACGCCAGAATCCAGATCGTGCCACCGAGCGAATAGATCTTCAACGGCAGCCACGGTCGCAAAGCTCCGTTCTCGCCGAGCAAGCTGATCCAACAATTCGTCACCAGAAACGGCGGCAATGCCAACGCCACGATGGCCAGCGCGAGAAACATATTTCGCCAACGAGATTCCAGCGTTGCCAGCCATAGCGCCACGATCAGGCCAAAGCCCATCGCCAGCGCCGTGGTTGTTCCGGCGAGTAGCAGGCTGTTTTGGAGCAAGGGCCAGTTCACATGCGGTAGGGACGCGTTCCACCGCGTCCCAAACTTTCTGGTGAAATACCGGTGACGAGGTGGAACTCGTCCCTACCAGAATGCGGATACGCGTTCATCGCAGGAAAATCTCGTTCAGTTGTTTGGTCGTCGTTTCCAAATCACGGAGCAAGGCATCCCAATCCGGCTTCATGGTTGTCCCATCGGCCACGGCAGTTGCACTCTCCAGCGCATTGGCTGCCACCAATTTGTCCGCCACTTCCCGGCGTTGCAGATACTCAAACAACTTCTGTGCGTTCGCCGGATGCGGTGCGTTGCGAATCACGGCGACGGTGTTTGGAATAAGCAGCGTTTCCGTCTCCCTCTCCCCTTCGGAAGGGGAGAGGGCTGGGGTGAGGGGCAACGCGGCAATCGGCAACCCTTCCCGCTGCCCCGCCGCAATGTCATCCGAATCCGTCAACCCGATCCACGCCTCGCCGCGGCCGACGAATTTCACGACGACGGAATTGCCGTCCACGATGAAAGGTTTGTTCGCCGCGAGCGCGCGACACCAAGCGAGCCAGCGTTCCTCGCCCCAGAGTTGTTTCAGCGCGTGGAAGTGTGTGGCCGTCGTGCCGAACTGCGGAAAGCCGAGGGCGATTTTGCCGCGCCAGATTTCATTCGTGAGTTCGAGTAGGGATGTAGCGGCAGGCATCTTGCCTGCCGTAGAGCCGGGCTTCCAGCCCGGCGGAATGGGCGTGGGAAGATTCGAGCGCGTTGAAAAATCGTTCACCAATCCGGGCGGCAAGATGCCGCCCTCTACGGCAGGCAAGATGCCCGCCGCCACAAAATTCGTGTTGATCACAATCCTCCGACTGCGATAGCCGAACGCCGCCCAACCGTTTGTCTCGCGGAAGACGCCCTGTGCGGCAAGTTGACGCGTGCGCATTTCTTCGTTGCCCCAGAACACGTCGCACTGCGGATGATCGCGCTCGGCCAGCAACCGATTCGCCAGCCCGACGGTCTTCACTGCTTCGCTGTCATAGACGGCTTTGACCTTGATGCCGGTTTTCTTCTCGAACTCGTGCAAAATCGGCTCGGCATAGACTTGGTCTTGCGCGGCGTAAATGATGACTATCTCCTGCTTGCTTCCTTTCACGCGACTTATGGTTGGTAAGATGAAGATTGTCAGAACAGCAATCAGACCGATGAACAAGAGCGGATCGAAATGTACGACCATGCGGAAGAATCGCCGAAGATTCTCCTTCCAGTCGTAACTAGCGTTCGACTTGTTGGCCGGTTCACTCATGGAGTTCTGGTGGGAAGGGACAGGTTCATCTCATTAGCACCGGCCTTCAGGCCGGTGGGAGATGTCGGTGGGAGAGAAAACCGCTTAAGCGGTTTCCCGAATTTTCGGGCGCGAGTCACCGGGCTGAAGCCCGGTGCTAATGAGAGGGGAGAGGAATCCGCCTCCTTACGTCGTCGGCTACGAGTCGCACAGACGCCCTCGGCAATCATCAATCGTAGATCGTAAATCATAAATCCCTACACCGTCCTCCTGTGATACCACCACCACTCAAACAGCAGCACGGCCAGCCCAATGGCAGCAAGTGTGCGCCAGAGTTCCATGTTCGTGCGTTGCACGGTCGTGGCTTCGACCTTGGTGTATTCGCCAAACTTCAATTCGTCGCGCGGACGGATATTGCTCTCGGCGGAGTCGAGCAGGTTCGCGCAGAAGGTGATTTCGTTCGTGCCCGCGCGGAGGTGATAGATGCCTTGCTTCGCGGTGTCGCCAAAGACGATTTCATTCGCGCCACCCAGATTGAGCGTAGTCGTTTTGCCATCGGGCAATTTCACTTCGGCACTCTTCACTGATTCACTCAGTGCCATGCGGAACGGGTCGCCAGCAGTGACGAGCAGTTGGGAATTTTTTGCATTGGCGGGATTGAGCCAATCCACGGCGTTGGCGATGAAGATCGGGAACGACACGCGCAACGGCCAGTTGCTCTCCAGTGGATCAAAACCCACCCACACGATGCGTTGGCGGCCCAGGTCGCCCGCGAGGATGAGCGGCGCTTGCGGCGCCTCGAGGATCGAGACGGCCCACGTCGGCGCGCGCGCGGTGAGGCTCTGCACGATCTGCACGTTGTCGAATCCGGCGTAGCGCAACAGCGGGTGCGTGGATTTCCAGTCCACAATCACCGGCGCTTCCACAGCGGCGACGCTCTCGACCCAGTTCGTGTTCACGGTGCGAAACGCGAGCACGTTGCCCTTGGGCCACGCGGTCGGCACGACGCCGTCGAGCACGATAAAATCAAAACCCGCGCCGGTGTCGGTCAAATCATTCGCCACGGCGAGTTGCACGTTTGCCACGGCGCGCAACGCTTTTTCGAGCAACCGGTTTCCGCGCGTAACGAGCAAAACGTTCACGGGCTTGGGCAGCAAACTCACGATGGACGCTTCGTTGTCGGCGGCCAAATCATCCTTGCTCGTGAGGCGAACGGTGAACACGCCGTCCATGGCCTGCGACGCTTTGAAAACTTGCGGTGCCGTTTGCTGGCCGGGGAC
>JANNAO010000361.1:0-5472 GCA_031384405.1 Verrucomicrobiota bacterium
AACCTTAGTCACATTACCGACGACTCGGTACGTTGATCCCGTGGCTGACATTGCGAATGTGAAGTCGTAAAGGTTTGTTCCGATCAAGCGCAAATCGGCTGCGTGTGTTGGGATGGCAAGTAGGACGATGATGGTGGCCAGTGTTTTCAAGTTGGGCTTTGGGTTCAGAAACAGGTAGAGGAAAAAAGGTATCCAACACAATGAAAAAACACCGCTCAGAATCACACACAGGACGACCTTCCCCTCTCTGATTTCTTTTTGGCGTTGGCGGACTGCTTTTTCTTCGTCTGCAATGTTGTGGTCAGTAAGATGACGCGCTGGCGATTCATATCTCAGCGCCGAGGCAGCGGGCGAGGTCAATGACCAGAGCGTTCACGTCGCGACTGGTGACGCGTTCTTCGGCAAGGAAGTGTATGGCGCGTTCGCCTTTGGATGAGTGGCTCGGTTTGTCTCTAAGTTCTGCTGGCGAGATTAATTCGATGCGTACGAGTTTGCTGCCCGGTCCAAACTTTTCATCCTTCAGATGTGCGGCGATGAGCGCGGCGTGATTTTCTGTCTCTGTGCTGAGTGATTTTGCGAGCGCGGTCATTTGATCTTCTGAGATGCTCGTCTGTTCGGCGCGCAACCATTTAGAAATCTGTGACTGACTCAACCCTGACTCTTGGGCAACGTCAACCTGTGACATCTTTGAAGATGTCATCTGCCTTTCAATTTCATCAGATAGAAAGCTCACTTCTAGCACGTTATTGAATAATCGAAAAAAAGTCAACTTAATCGTTGACTGAAATACGATTTTGAATATATTCCGCATCGTGCATAATACGGATGGCAACCACAAGGCCGAATCTATTGAGGCAGAGCGTGAATTTCTGAACCTTTTGGTAAAGACCTGTCGCGCAATGCGTGATCCACGGAAAAAGAAAACAAGAACCGAATTATTGGTTCCGGCGGCGCAGTGGGAAATGCGTTTTGAGAAACGCCTGAAGGAGATCAACCGTTGATCATGAATTTTTACTCGCGAACTGGTGGTGTAGATCCGCGTCATTCAGACGGGGCTTCGTGCCCGGCAAATCCCGGCGACAGAACTTTTGTGCCTCCTTGGTTCAAAGGTCGTATTGAGCACGCCAGTCCGCGAAGTATTTCCGCCGTGGAGGTGATCGCGTGAAGCTCAAGCAGAAGGTGACGAATGAGGGTTGCGCGAAGCTGATCGGCGTGGGCAGGCCCACGGTGATCGCCGTGAAAAAGATGTTGGGCATCGGCGGCTCGCGGAAGGTTTTTGCGGAGAGCATCGGCGAGTTCCTGGAGAAATATCCCGACTTCCAGATCGCGGATGTGGACGACATGGTGGCGTTCAAGAAACGGCATCCGAAATTTGTTATTCCTATATGAAACCAAACGCGAGAATAATTGAGTTATGTGATCGCTTGACCGCTGCTGGACATGCTGGTCGTTTAAGCGCGAGCGAATTTCACGAGCTGGCCGACTTCATCTACGAACAAGATGATAAGCCGGATGTGGTTTGTCTTTGCGGCAGCACGCGATTCATGGAGGTGTTTCAAAGCGCGAACTTGAGCGAAACCTTAGCTGGGAGAATCGTGTTGAGTGTTGGATGCAACACCAAATCGGGCGCGGATATTTTCAAGTACTACGAATACGAAGATATGATCGCGCTGAAGGGGAAGCTCGACGAACTGCACAAACGCAAGATAGACCTCGCCGACGAAGTGCTAGTGTTGAATGTCGGTGGCTACATCGGTGAATCAACGCGATCAGAGATAGATTACGCCACGCAAGCTGGAAAGCCGATCCGGTATTGGGAGCCGCTGGTAACAACGGAAAAATGATCTCAAAGCTTCCAAGTGCGATTCAGCGGCGTGTGGCAGACGAGCATCTCGTCTTCCTCGATGCGGTCGTAAAGTTCGTTGACGTCGTCTGCGCCGTCGTGACTGAGATACGCCTTGCGGATCTCCTTCTTCACGCCCGCGCGTCGCAGGCGATTCTGCACCGTCACGCGCAGCGAGTGGAAGCACGCTTCAGGCTTCAACGCCTTCATGCCGCAGCGGTGGAGAAAATTAAACCACTCCTTCGCGAAGCTCTTGGGTTGTGGAAAAGTTTCCTTGGCCTTGCGCGCCACCAGTGGTTGAAACAGTTCAACCAATTCGGGATGCAGCGGCTTGACGCGCACCTTGCCGCCCTTCTGATGGAACGTGATGGTGTTGCCGCGCACGTCGCGTGCGGGATTGACGTTGGTTTCGTTGAGTCTCACGCCGTGGTAGTAGGCGATGAGAAAGCTCGGCCACAAAAATTTCTTCTTCGGCTTCGGCTCTTTGTGAATGCCCTCCACGATCAGTTGGATGTCATCGTCGGAGTATTGCGGAAATTTCTTTGTCGGAACGCGCGTGAGTTCCAGTTCGCGACAGGGATTGCCATGAGCAAAGCCGCGCCGCACCGCTTCCTTCATCACGAGCGCCAGGAATTTAAGTTCAAGCACAGCGGTGTTATGGCCTGCGTTGTATTTGCCGTTGGGCTTGTCGGATTTTTCGCGCCAGTTCAGATAGTTGGTGCAGTGGATATACATGAGTTGCCGGGGCAGGGTGATCTCGATCTCGTCGAGATACATGCGAAGTGTGCGCCACGCCACTCCATAGCGAGTCCTGCTGTTGGTTTGATGCTTGTAACGGTCTGCGATGAATTGAAGCACCCACACGTCCCAGCGTTCGCTTTGGTTGGTGGTGGTGGATTGCCGTTCTTCGAGAGTCTTGCGGGCTTCGAGTTCCTGAGCGCGCCGTGTGCCGTCGCCGTTGCCGTGAAGGAATCCGGTGGATTCGTAACAAATCGCGCCGGATGTGTTGCGAAACTTCACCCACCAAAAAGGGGAGCAGACCTCCATGATTTTTCCGACACGTTTCTTGCGTTTGTACAGGGTTGCCATAGCGAGTGTCACCAAGTGTCACCACGCCTCACTATTGAGGCAAGCGAAAGATGCCGCCAGATGACGAAAAGTGACGCCAAATGCTGTATCATTGTGTCGCCGGTTCAATTCCGGCCGCAGCCACCACTTTATTTCATTGGGTTTCTTCGTTCGTGTGCCCTGAATGTGCCCAAGGTGGCGGTTTTTTTTGGGGCTGTGCTTCTGGTCGTTTTTCCTGTTTTAATAATCTGTCGTCATCGGTCTGCTTTCATTTTCGCGTCGGTGAGGAGGCCGAGGTTTAATCACCACACTCGGGGGTGAGAAATCTCCCAACCAAAAGTTTGCGCATTACGCCCCTGAACCGGAACGCCGCCTTCAGGCGGCAGGGCGCGCATTTTTTCAAGGCCACTGGCTGCCGCCTGAAGGCGGCGTTCCGGCAGCGGTTCATGGGGAGGGTGTAAGAGCAGCGTCAGATTTTTTCTCCGCATCAGTTCAAAGAATGAAAATCCCGGAAGTCAGCCCCGAATGGGTTCGGGGTTAATCGCGTGACATCCGGGGGTTTTGAATTTGTAACCGTTGTTGCTGCCATCGTGAGACGGCGGCTGATTTTTAGAGTGTCGGGTTCTCACGAACTCAGCCACGGGAACACGTCTCACCGCAAAAATTCCAAAGCGATATGCACAGGAGGACGCGGCGGCCATTTCGGCGACCTGATATCCTCACTTCATGTTCCGATTGTTTTTATCTGTCACCCTCGCGTTCGCGCTGAATCTGGCTTTCGCCGAACCGATCACTTTGAAGTGCCTCAATGATTTGCCATCAGTGGAAAGACTCGCTTGGAAGACTTACCTCGAACGTTCACAGGCCAACTCCTTTGCCGATGTGGCAGCAGTGCAAGCTGAAGTTGCTGCCAACAAAATGACCAACGCCCTCCGCGCTCCCAGCGGCGGCGATTTCAAATTGTCCTTCAAGACCGGCGATGCTTGGTATGCCAGCGACGAGGCCAGGCAACTCACCGACGCAATTCTCTCCTATCAGACCCCGACAGGCGGCTGGTCCAAGCACCTCGGTTTCACCAAAGGTCTGCGTCAACCGGGGATGCAATGGACTTCGCAGAACGAGCCGGGGCAAAAGCCGCATTACGTCGCCACGTTCGACAACGGCTCGACCACGGAGGAGATGTATTTCCTCGCCAACGTGTGGCACGCCACAAAGCGCGAGGATTGCAAAGCGGGATTCAGTAAGGGACTCAAGTTCATCCGCACCGCGCAATTTCCGAACGGCGGCTGGCCGCAGGTTTATCCGCTCGAAGGCGGTTATCACGACGACATCACGTTCAACGACGACGCGATGACGCATGTGCTCGAACTGCTCCACGCCATTGTGGACAACGATCCTGCGTTCGCATTTCTCGACGAGTCCCAGCGACAGCAAGCAGGCACTGCGCTGGCAGCGGGAATCCGTTGCGTGCTCAAAATCCAGATCGCACAGAATGGAACCAAGACCGCTTGGTGCTCACAGTATGACGCTCTCACGCTCCAACCCGCCTCGGCGCGCAAGATGGAGCCAGCCACGTTGAGCGGTTTAGAAAGCGCCCAGCTCCTGAAATTCCTGATGACCATTACCAATCCCGCACCCGAAATCGTGACCGGCATTGAGAGCGGTTTGAAGTGGCTGGAAGACGTAAAGATCACCGGCATGGGCAAGACCCATGTGAACGGCAAGACGAGCTATGAACCGGATGCGGCTTCAACTGAAATTTATTGGGCGCGCTTTTACGATCTGAAGACCAGCAAACCGGTTTTCCCCGGTCGGGACGGCATCATCTACGAGACGTTCGCGGCGATGGCTGCGAAAAACAAACTGGGCTACGACTACTACTCTACGCAGCCCGGCAGCATCGTCACCAACGGTCAGAAGAAATGGCGCAAGATGCTGGCGAGCCAAGCCAAGAAATAAGAACCGGGAGGCCAGTGATGACTTCCGGGGGGTTGATTTGTCGGTAGAGCGCGTTGCTCCGTGCGCGCCGCAACTTCTACCACGATTGCGTGAAGTCTCTGCTTCTCACACTTGCCGACGACGACGGTTTGCGGTAACAACCGGGCATCCGTGAAACTTCCCAATTCCGAAAACGCCGTTGTAGAACGCGAGAAGGTTGTCAATTACCTGCTGTATCCCTCGCACCCAGACAATGGCGGCAAGGCGGACTTCTTCACCCGACTTGGCTTTACCTCCGCTGATTGGAACATATTTGCAGCCGCACTGACGGTGCTCGCAGTTAAGTCAGAAGTGGTAAATCACCGTGGGTGCAATCCATCTGGATAGTGGACAAAGGTGGTGACACGGCTAGATTGGTCACGGCGTATCCGGGAAAACAATAAGAGGCTATATGATCAAAGAACACGACCGCATCGTTTTGGAGAGGGTGTTCTGAAAGTTTTTGCAAACTGTTCAAACGGTGTTTGCTACGCCGATATAAGTGGGGTGGCGGGAGTCAGGGTGTGAGTTAGAGTTCGCGCATGCGTTTGATTTTACCTCCTGTCGGCACCAGCCAGCTTCTT
>JANNAO010000370.1:0-23940 GCA_031384405.1 Verrucomicrobiota bacterium
GGCGAGGAAAAGCGCAATGGCATGAGCGGCGATCCTCAACTCGTGAAGATCGGCGACGTGTGGGTGATGTTTTATTTCGGCGCGGGTTGGGGACCGAAAGCGTTTGATACATTCGCCTGCTCGCGTGACTTGGTGAATTGGACGAAATGGGACGGCGCAAAACTCGTCGAGCCAAGCGAACCGTGGGACAAGACTTACGCGCACAAACCGTGGGTGCTGAAACATGCGGGCGTGGTCTATCACTTCTATTGCGCAGTGGGCGACGAAGGCCGCGTCATCGGTCTGGCGACGTCGAAGGATTTGCGCGGGGAGAACACCAAGCCGTGACTACCAGGATTTCAATCTGCCTGCTCGCGTGGTTTGCCACCACCGCCACCGCTCACGATCCTTACGAGATCACTTCCACCGCCTACGTCCGATCCAATCAGATCGAGTTATTCATCGAGTTGGAGTTTCCAACGGGCATGAAGCTGGCGGGAATAAATCCGTTGCGCGATGCCGCCGTCGTTTCGCAGTTTGAATCCGCCCTGCCCCGCTTGCGTGAACTGGCAGGAAGTTTTTTCCGACTCACAGCAGGCAACAACGCGGTGGCTGTTCTCTCCACCAACGTTGAACTCGGCGTTGAAGATCACATCCGTTTCCGTCTCGAATATGCAGCCACGCCGCATCGCCCGTTACAATTCACAGCACACGGCCTTGGAGCAGACTCCGACGAAAATCCGTATGGCACTTCGTTGACCGTGATGGATATGGTGAATCAAAAAGTTCTCGGGCAAACAACGCTCTTTGCTAGGCAACCCAACGCTCAATTTCCACCACAATCCCCGGAAATGATCTCCTCCGCAGCAGCAGTTGAAATCCCGACGCCTTCCACTAACACACTCAACCAGTCCTCGACTCCACAGTCCACGACTACTCCAGCTCCGTTTACACCGATCCCGGCACGATGTCCGATTCGCCTAGACCTGTTACTAATTTACGGACTGATTGGCGCAGTGGTTTTCACCGTGGTTGTGTACCTCCGCAAACACAGGCGGTAAGCAACTGACACTGATTGAAGAATCACCAATGGGTCGAAGACATTCCAGGTTTTTATCGCGGTAAGTTTTCTCTCGTCCACCGCGCGCGTTTTCGGTAGTGCTGTTGCATCAAAACGACCTTCTTCATCGCTCTGATTTGCGCGGCTCAACTGGCTCTCTCCGTTCAGCAGGCCGCAGCGGATACGTTCAAACTTGGCTTCACTGCGTGCGCCGAAAGCACGGCGGCTGGAACAGATACCGTTACTCTCGCAGCGTCACCAACGAGCGCGCCGTGGTCTGCCACCGCAAACGCCGCGTGGCTGCATCTCGCGAGCGGCTTCGCCACCGGCACAGGCAGCACGAATGTCGCTTTCACTTTCGACGTGAACACTGGCGCAACTCGCACCGGCACGTTGACCATCGCGGGCGAGACGTTGACCGTGACACAGGCGGGCACAAACCACATCGCTTCCACTCTCGTCGCCACACTGGCCATCTCAGGCTTGAGCAGTCCCACATGTCTCGCGGCGGACAACGCGGGCAACATCTACATCGCAGATCGGAACAACAACGCGATCAAGAAGTGGACTGCGGCAAACAACTCGGTCAGCACCATCGTCAGCACCGGATTGTTTCTGCCCTTTGGCGTGGCGGTGGACGCGGCAGGTAATATCTACATTGCAGATTCCGGCAACGACGCCATCAAGAAGTGGACCGCCACAAACAACACCGTCACCACGCTCGTCGCGGCTGGGCTGAACAATCCCTGCGGCGTGGCCGTGGATGCAGATGGAAATGTGTTCATCGCGGACACGGACAACCATGCGATCAAGCGACTGTCTGCGGGCGACACCAACGTCGTCACGCTGGTGAGTTCGGGGTTGAATCGTCCTTTCGGAATCGCGACGGATATCGCAGGAAATGTTTTCATCGCCGACTTCGCGAACAACGCGATCAAGAAATGGACTGCCGCAAGCAGCAACGTCACCACGCTCGTTTCATCTGGATTGAATCAGCCCGCAGGCGTGGCAGTGGATGGCGCGGGTAATGTCTATGCCGCAAACATCGCGGGGCAAACCATCCGCAAGTGGACAGCAGCGAGCGGCCTCTCCAGCACGGTCGTCTCTGGATTATTATCGCCCAACAGCGTGGCGGTGGACGGCGCGGGAAATATTTTCATCGCCAACACAGGCAACAACTCGATCCGCGAAATGCCCCGCGCTTTCGTGGACACCACGACGCGACTTGAACCCGCAGTCGGCGGAAGCGACTTGTTGCAAGTCGCGCTGCCCACTTCGGTGAATCTGCTCCCACCGTTCGCGCCGACCAGCAATCAATCGTGGCTCACTCTCGGTGCGGTGAGCAATGGCATCGTCACGATCAACTTCACGAATAATTTCGGCAACGCCCGCACCGCTAATCTGACCGTGCTCGGATTGACCGTGCCGATCACGCAGGCCGCGCCCGCCTTCACACTTGCCACGAATGCCGCGTCCGTCGGCGCGGCACCCGGCACGAACAGCGTCGCACTGGTGACGTTGCCCGAAGGCGCAGCGTGGACGGCGACCAATAACGCAGCGTGGCTGCATCTCGCCAGCGGCTTCACGAACGGCGTGGGCAGCACGAACATTGTCTACACCTTCGACGTGAATCCCGGCGCACAACGCGTCGGCACATTGACCATCGCAGGACAGACTTTCACCGTGACGCAAGCTGCACCGCCGTTGCCGGAGATTGGTGTGGAACAACCGGCGGGCGTGAACTTGATTGATGGCAATGCGACCAACAATTTTGGCAACGGTTACGTGGGATTCACCAACTTGATCAGCACCTTCGTCATCACCAACAGCGGCACAACCAATCTCGCTGGACTTGTCATCACGAAAGACGGCGCGAGCGCAGGCGACTTCATCGTGAGCGCGATCGGTAGTTCAACCCTCGCTCCGAACGCCAGCACCACATTCACTGTGAGTTTTGCGCCGACGGCCACCGGCAATCGCTCCGCTGCCATCCACATCGCGAGCAGCGACCCGGATGAAAACCCTTTCGACATCGCGCTCGCAGGATTTGCCATCGCGCCCAGCAACACACTCAGCACCACATCGCTCTCCGTCAGTTTTGTCGCTGGCAGCAGCAACGTCACACTCACCGTCACACCAGAGATCGCCAACTGGACGGCGACGGCGAACGCAGCGTGGCTGCATCTTTCACCCGCCAACTCAAGCGGCACAGGCAGCACGAATATCGTTTTCACATTCGACGCCAATCCCGGCGCGTTACGCATCGGCACGCTCACCATCGCGGGCCAAACGTTGACGGTGACTCAAGCTGCGTTGCCCGTTCCAGAGATCGGCGCGCAACATCCCGCTGGAAACAATCTCACCGATGGCAGCGCGATAAATAGTTTTGGTAACGGCTACGTGGGATTCACGAACACGATCAACACCTTCGTCATCACGAACAGTGGCACAACCAATCTCACCGGACTCGTCATCACCAAAGATGGCGCGAACACAGGCGATTTCATCGTCAGCACCATCGGCAACTCAACTCTCGCTCCAAATGCCAGCACCACGTTCACCGTCAGTTTTATTCCCACAGCCACCGGCAGTCGCTCCGCCGCCATCCACATCGCGAGCAACGACGCAGATGAAAATCCGTTCGACATCACGCTAACTGGCCTTGCAATCGCACCCAGCAACACACTGAGCGCGACGGCTCAATTCGTCAGCTATTTCGCGGGCAGCAGCAACGTCACGCTCACCGTCACTCCAGAGATCGCCACTTGGACAGCAACCGCAAACGCAGCGTGGTTGCAACTGTCGCCGCCAAACCAGAGCGGCACAGGCAGCACCAATATCACTTACACGTTCAATGCGAACCTCGGCAGTCAACGCGTCGGCACATTGACCATCGGCGGCCAGACGCTGACCGTCACGCAGGCTGGGCTTCCGTATCCAGAGATCAACGTGGAACATCCCGCTGGCGTGAACTTGATTGATGGCAATGCGACCAACAATTTTGGCAACGGTTACGTGGGCTTCACCAACACGATCAACACCTTCGTCATCACCAACAGCGGCACGACCAATCTCACCGGTCTTTCCATCACCAAAGACGGCGCGAACGCAGCCGACTTCATCGTGAGCACCCCCGGCAGTTCAACTCTCGCTCCAAATGCCAGCACCACGTTCACCGTTAGTTTTGCGCCCACAACCACAGGCAATCGCACCGCTGCCATCCACATCGCAAGCAACGATGCTGATGAAAACCCGTTCGACATCGCGCTCTCAGGGTTCGCTATCGCGCCGAGCAACACACTGAGCGCGACAGCGCACTTCGTCAGTCAATTGGCTGGAAGCAGCAACGTCGCGCTCGTCGTCACTCCAGAGATCGCCACTTGGACAGCAACGGCAAACACGCCGTGGTTGCATCTTTCACCCGCAAACTCAATCGGCACAGGCAGCACGAATATCACATACTCCTTTGACGCGAACCCAGGCGGTCAGCGCGTCGGAACATTGAGCATCGGCGGACAGTTGCTGACCGTGACTCAGGCTGCCCTGCCCTTTGAAGCACGGCTCGGCACGACAAACCTCATCGCAGGCCCAACAGCCGGAACAGACAGCATCGTGCTGTTCATCCAGCCCGTCACCGGGTCGAACTGGACTGCCACGGCAAATTCTTCTTGGTTGCATCTCAGCGCACCGAACCAAGGCGGCAACTCCAGCGCGAATGTCATCTTCACCTTTGACGCGAACACCGGCGCGACGCGTACCGGCACGTTGACCATCGCGGGCCAAACGTTGTTCGTCACGCAAGGCGGAACAAACGTCCTCAGCGCAGGCAGTCTGACCACACTCGCGGCGTCCGGATTCAACCAACCCAAAGGCGTGGCGGTGGACAGCGCGGGCAATCTCTACATCGCGGACACCAGCAACAACGCCATCAAGAAATGGACGCGCACCAACAACACCGTCACCACGCTGATCTCCGGCTTGAACCAACCCGGCGGTGTGGCCGTGGACACAGCGGGAAATGTGTTCATCGCCGACTCGCAGAATTACGCCATCAAGAAATGGACGGCGAGCAACGCCGTTGTGACCACGATTGTCTCCTCTGGATTAAACCGACCCGCTGGCGTGGCCGTGGATACAGCGGGCAATCTCTACATCGCCGACACGTTCAATAACGCCATCAAGAAATGGACGGCCACAAACAACACTGTGACCACGCTGGTGAGTTCTGGATTGGACTTGCCGAACGGCGTGGCTGTGGATGCAGCGGGCAATGTTTATATCGCAGATACGTTCTTTAACCTCGTCAAGAAATGGAGCGCGGCGAATCAAACCGTTTCCACCGTGATCTCCACAGGAATCATCCAGCCGCACGGCGTTGCTGTGGACGCATCTGGCAATATCTACGTCACTGACACCTTCAATCACGCCATCAAGAAATGGACGGTTACATCTGGCGCGGTCACGACGTTGATCAGTGGATTGAGCCTGCCCAGAGGCATCGCGGTAGATGCGGTGGGAAATATTTTTGTGGCGGACACTTCTAACAACCAGATCAAACAACTGCCCCGAGTCTTCGTGGACACATCGCCCCGCACCTTCAACACGCCCGCTGGTAGCCATGCCGTTTTCGCCGTGTTGCCGACTAACGCGAATCTGCTCCCGCCGTTTGCGCCGACGAGCAGTCAAGGGTGGCTGACTTTTAACAACTTCAGCAATGGCGCGATCTATTTCACCGTCACAGCAAACACCGGCGCAAGCCGCGTCGCGAACATCACCGTGCTAACACGCACCATTCCCATCACGCAGACGCTGACCGTGACTCCACCGACGTTGAGTTACTCGAAGATTGCGTCTGGGTTGGCGTTGAACTTCGCCGCGAATCCGGGACAGCTTTATTTGATCGAAAGCGCGCAAGCCGTCACTGGCCCATGGACGACGAATACAAGCCTGACCGGACCCGCGAGTGGGTTGTTGAGCTACACGAATCCGATTTCCACCGTGAGCAATCGGTTTTTTAGAACGCGCACGCCGTGAATCAAAACCTGTAGGCGACGACGTAAGGAGTCGAACCCGTCAGCAAGAAAGTCACCCGGACGACTCGTCACCTCGTCGCCTACAATCCACTCACGAAAACTTCTTGAGCAATCCCAGCAACCGCTGCTTCACTTTGCTCCGATGCGGCGATGCAGCGTCCTCAGCGGCGATGCGATCTTTGTTCTTCACGAACCAATCCCAGCTCTCACGGAACATCGCGTCGTTGGAGTAACGCGGTTTCCAACCAAGATCGAGCAGCGGTTGAACGTCGAAATGAAACGCCTTGTGATACGTGAGGTAATGCCACGGCGCGAGCGGGCTGAGACGCAACCAATCGAGCACGCGCAGCGTATTGATCGTGAGTCCGGCAGGCAGACTAGCGACGCGCGACGTTGATTTTCCATGCGCGATGACGTGATCCAACGCCTCGCGCAATGTGCCGAATTGATTCGTGCCGACGTTATAGACGCCGGGCTTGCCCGCATCCATCGCGAGCATGTAGGCGTCCATGAGATCGTGCGCGTGGACGAACTGGAACTTCTGATTGCCATCGCCGATGACGTAGATTTTCCGGTTCTCTTGAATCCACTGGAACAAAATCTGGAAAATGCCGAGCCGTCCGACGCCGAGAATCGTGCGCGGGCGGATGACGATGAGCGGGACATTGCCCTTGGCGCAGATGTCGCGCACGGCGAGTTCGCCCGCGAGTTTGGCGCGCCCGTAAATCTCCACCGGTGTCATCGGCGAATCATTCGTGACGGGACACGTCTTCGGCGCACCGAAGATCGCGCTCGAACTCATGTGGATGAAAGTCTTCACGCCCGCCTTCACTGCTTGCTCGGCGGCGATGCGTGAGCCTTCCACGTTCACCGCCCAGAAATCTCCGCCCGCCTTGGTGAGCGGCACGAGCGCGACATTGTGGTGAACCACGTCAATCCCCGTCATGGCGCGCACCACGCCGGCGGCATCGCGGATGTCGCATTTGATGAACTCGATTTCTTTCGGGCGCGACGGGTCTTCCCAGATGTCGAGCACGCGGACGTTTTCGCCGCGTTCGTGCAGGCGTCGCGCGATGAGGTTTCCAAGAAAGCCGGAGCCTCCAGTGATGAGATGTTTCATACTGAGAAAATTATTAAGAGAGACAAAAATGTTTAACGCCCGCCCTCACCCTAACCCTCTCCCCTAGGAGAGGGGACGGCGATTGAGCGTTCACACACAATTCGGAAGCGTCCCTCGCGAATCCAGCCGCAAGTTTGCAAGAGAGCCTGGAAACAATTCTCCCTCTCCCCGGGGGAGAGGGCCGGGGTGAGGGCGAGTGTTGCCTCAAAACAATTATTCTCATTGTCACCGTTAAAAAGTCTGCCCGTTTTCGGCGCACCAGCGCAACGACCGTCTCATGCCTTCTTCGAGCACGACGGTGGGCTTGTAGCCAAGCTCATTTTCCGCCCGCGCCACGGAGCAGGCGATGGTTTTGTTCATCTCGGACAAGACGTGAATCTTTTGGTGATAGATGCCGAGAGCTTGTAGCGTTTTGTCTGCGAGCCAAGCGACTTCGCTCGCGAAGCCGGGAAGTTTCATCCGCTTGTGTTTGCAGGTGTGGCCGAATTCCTTTTCAAGCAAGCGTTCAATCGTATCCATGATCTCGTTCATCGAGTACGGGCGATTGTCAGCGATCCAATAAACCTGTCCGGCGGCGCACTCGCGGATGGCTGCGAGGATCAAGCCCTGGCAAAGATTATCCACGTAAGCCATCGAGCGCAGATTATTGCCACTGCCGACAATCGGGCCTTTGCCATCGCGCACCATCTGGAAAAACAACGTCTGGCGCGGCGGTTGGTTCGGGCCGTAGAACCACGGCGCACGGATGAGCACGGTTTCGATCTTGTCGGCACGTTCGCGCACGGCGAGTTCCATCTCCATCTTGGAGCGACCGTAGTTCATGTAGGGATTAAACGGCGAAAATTCGTCGAACAAGTGATCAGGATGCGGATTACACCCGCACGGGGAGTTGGAGGAAACAATCACCGCGCGCTTCAAACCGGACTTAATGGCGGCGTCGAGCAAGTTGGTTGTCCCATCGCGATTGATGGCGAAGAACTCGCTGACTCTCTTGGGGTGAATGATGCCTGCGGTGTGAAAGAGAATCGCGCCCTTCGCATCAGCGCAAAACTTCGCGCAGTCGGCGGCACTACGAACGTCGCCAATCACAACTTCAATGCGGTCGGAAATTTTCTTGAGTGCCGCCGCATCTTGTCCGGGCAACAGCAGCACGCGAATCCGCAGGTCGGCAGCGGGTGATTTGAGTTCCTCATGCTCCGGCAGGCCGCGCACGAGCGATTCGACCAGTCGCGAGCCAAGCCAGCCAGCCGCACCAGTAACAAGAACAAGATTTGTATTGAGGTTCATCAGTTCAGAGTTTGCCGAGAAATTTCAGGGCGTTGCGCCGGGCGACGGCCATGATGGAGCCTTGCGGGTTCACGCCGGGCGCGGTGCAGAGCAGGCTGGCGTCGTTCACGAAAAGATTTTTGAATCCATGAACGCGCCCGAACGAATCGGTGGCGCATACGGATTTGTTTTCACCCATCGGGCACGAGGAAAACAGGTGAATGGTCATCAAGTTGGCAAGGCCGTCGGGTAACACATCGGGGATTTTGCTCAGGCAATTGTCGCCGCGCAACACCGGGCCGCGCGTGAGGCTGGGGAAAAGTTCAGTCGCGCCGCTGGTGAAAAGAATCTGCGCCAGCTTGCGCAAGCCGTCGCTGAGATTGCGGCGGTCTGTCTCAGTGAGCGCGTAGCGAACGAGTGGATCGCGGAAGCTCGGCAGAGCGCGGATCGTCCCCTGCCCTTCGCTGGTGATCATCGTGTAATACGTCGCTGTCTTTTGCCAAGTGCGGGAGGTTTCGCGCGCCGCTTCGGGATGATCGAGCAAACCCAACGCGACATACGCTGGCAAACTGATGGAGCAGCCAAAGCTCAGTCTCGGCGAAAATTCTTTCACCTGATGCACCGGCACGCCCATGTCGGCGGAGTTCACGTCGTCTGGGAAGCGCGCGACAATTTTCGCCGTGGGATGAACTTGGAGCGAGTTGCCGACGTTGTGCGTGATGCCGCTGCGGCGAAGCAAAGCAGGTGTGTGAACCGCGCCTGCGCAGAGAAACAAGCTGTCAGCGACGATGCGGATTGCGCCGTTGGTTTTATGCGTGGCCTCGATCAACCAACCGTCTCCATTCTGTCGGATGCGATTGGCGCGCGTGCTGGATAGAAGTCTGCCGCCAGCTTTGAGGAAGCGCGGGATGAAGGTTTCCGTCATGGACTGACGCTTCCCGCTTGTAGGCGACGAGGTAACGAGTCGTTGGCCGATCCCCGAAGCATCCCCGAAGGACTCCTCACGTCGTCCCCTACAATCGTCGTAGCGATACCAGCGGGGGATTTCCAGCGACTTCCAACCGAGTTTGGTTGCACCGTCGTGGAGTTTCAGTGACGCGGGCGGTGTGGCGTGTGGAAGTTTTGAAACGGAGACATCGCGCTCGCATTGCTCAAAGTGAGATAACAAATCTTTTTCTGCCAAGGCTTCGACTTGAAACTCTTTGCGCCAGCGTTCGAGAATCTCTGGCGGCGTGCGGTGATAAAGTCCGCTGTTGATCTCGCTGCCGCCCCCGACGCAGCGACCTTCCACGTAAGCGATCTTGTTTTTGCCGAGAGCAACGGTCTGGCCGCCGTTGCGATATTTCTGGAGCATCTCTTCGGTGGAAAACGGCGTACAGGAACTTAGCGGCAGGTGTTCGCCTTCTTCAATGAGTAAGACGTCCCGCCCAGCTTCAGCGAGCAAGCAAGCGGTGATCGCGCCGCCGGGGCCGCTGCCGATGACGATGATCTCAGAGCGGTGTTCATTGGACGGTGGTGCGAGGCTACTGACGAGCCAGCTCGCGAGGACGCTCGCCCCACCAGCGGCGGGTAGAGAACTGTCTGCCCCACCTCGACTGTAAAGCGCGAGCGTGGCCAGGCTCTCGAAGTAGCGGATGAAGTCGCGTTGGAAGTTGATGCTAGAATTTTTCCACGCAGCGATCTGCTTCGCGCGCTTCTCCGGCGACTGGTGATGGAATCGTTTCCCGCCATTCACGACACCAAACGAATCAAAGCCCAGCGCAGCAAGCTTCATCGGCGCGCGGAGGTAATCCGGCATCTGTGCGTGTTGTGTGAGGATGAATTGCGTGAGGTCGTTGTGCGGCGGCACGAGTTCTGGTGTCGTTTCGTGCGGATGTGCCAGCGAGTAAGCCAACGCAGAGGCTATGTCGTGAAACCAATTTGAGCGCGAAGTGTTCATCGCGCTTCACCTTCCCGTGGCAAACCACATCACTGCCAGCGTCAACGCGCCGATCACGTAACTCCCCCAATCCTTGAACGCGAACGCCGTCGGATCATCGTGCATCTTGCCGCGATACGTGAGCAGCCAGACGCGAACGATCCATGCAAGTAGCAGCGGACACGCGAGCAGCAACAACCTCGGACGCTCATAAAGGTCAACCACTTTGGCACTGTTGACGTAAAGCCCAAGCACCACGACGGCGGCAAGCCCAGCGATGATTCCCAGCGTAACGACAGAATTATGGTGCTGTGCCGTGTAGCCGCGTCCTTTCAGTTCATGTCCGTTCTGTTCGCGCACGGTCTGGATTTCTTGATAACGCTTCATCAACGCGAGGCTAAGGAAGATGAACATCGAGAACGCGAGCAACCACGGCGACCATGCGATGCCCGTCGCCACATGACCCGCCACGAGTCGCATCGTGTAAAGCGACGCTAGCGTGAACACGTCGAACAACGCGAGTTGTTTCACATGCCACGAATATGCGGTTGAGATCAGAAAATAAACGGCGGTCACAAGCGCGAGCATCGGCGAGAGAAACGCTGACAGTGCAAGAGCGGCGAGAAGTAGCAAGGGCGCACCCAAAAGTCCGTATTGCAATGGAAGGTCGCCGGAGGCAAAGGGGCGATTACGCTTGGTGGCGTGATGGCGGTCAGCGTCGAGATCGAGAAGATCGTTGAGTAGGTAGACGGAGGATGCGGCGAGACAGAATGCGACGAACGCAAGCCCAGCTTGTAGCAACGTCGCCTTATCTTCAAGCCTGTGCGCGGTCAACACAGGGACGAACAGGATGAGATTCTTGATCCACTGATGCGGACGCAATGCTTGGATGAATGATTTGGGATGCGACGGTTCGTTAAAAAACGTCTGACCCACCTTGGTCGTCTCGGCAGCGCGACGAGCGAGAGATTCTGGTGCGTTGACGACGACGGCTTCACGCGTGCCCGGCCAGACGCCGAGGTCATCGGTGGAGTTTCCGGCGTAGTCGTAGCCGCGTTCGCCGAAGCGTTTCGTCAGCGCATCGCGTTTGGCGGCGTTGCGCAGGTTGGTTTTGCCATCGCTCGCCATCACGTCATCGAACAAGCCAACGTAATCCGCGATAGGTTTTGCCATGCCTATGTCAGACGCGGTAGCGAGAACCAGTTTTCGCCCGGAAGCCTTCTGCACTTTGAGCCATGCGATGAGTTCGGCGTGGTAAGGCAAATTTGCCGGATCAACTTGGACGCGAGCAGCAATGTGTTGCTTGAACGCCGCACGACCGCGAAACAAAACGAGGAACGAGAATACCGCTGCGAATGGATTTTTTCTCAGCAGCCGGACGAGCGATTCCCACATCATGTCCGTGCGAATGAGTGTGCCGTCCAAATCCACGGCGAGCGGGATTTGGTTCGGCGATTTGGCGTCGTTCGGATGCGGCATGTCGTTTATCCAGCGTAGCCGAGGGCGTCGTGTGTTGACAAGCAACGCTCTTTGCCGGACCAGGGCAGTCCGCATCTAAACTCGTTTTGGTTTTGGCCGCTTTCATTAACACCGTGGCTATAGCCCGGTTGAAAAACGCGCAAAACTCCGCGAGAACCGTTTCAACGGTTTCTTGTGGCGTCACCCATTGAACAATTGCCTTCGCGGCAGCGCATGATTACGTTGAAACCTGAATCCGGTCATGTCTGTCATTGTGCAAAAATATTTCAACACGCGTTCCTCCGACCTGCTTGGCGGACTTCGTGTTTTCCTACGGTTGATCGTTTCCGTTTGTGCTTTGAGTTCCCTCACGAACGCTTCGGCGGAAGCTCCCGTTCGCTTCAACGAACAGATTCGCCCGCTCCTGAATTCGCAATGTTCCAAGTGTCACGGCGGCGTCAAGGAAGCGGGCAAACTGCATCTGCTGTTTCGCGAGAAGGCGTTGAAAGGCGGCAAGTCCGGCCTGCCCGCCATTGTTCCCGGCAAAGCGGAAGAGAGCGAGTTGATCGCGCGCCTCATCACCGAGGACGAAGAGGATCGGATGCCGAAGGATGCCGACCCGCTGAAACCGGAGCAGATCGCGCTGTTGAAACGCTGGATCGCCGAAGGCGCGAAGTGGGAGGAACACTGGGCTTACATTCCACCACAGAAATCCGGGCGCAGCATTGATGACATCGTCAAAGCACAGCTCAAGAAAGAGAAACTTTACCTCGCTCGCGAAGCGGACCGGCGCACGCTCGCCCGGCGCTCGGCACTGGACATCACGGGGCTTCCGCCCACGCCGGAGGCAGTGGACGCGTTTGCGCGGGATAAATCTCTCGACGCCTACGAACGTTGGGTGGATCGGCTGTTGGCATCGCCTGCTTACGGTGAACGTTGGGCTGCGGCTTGGCTCGACATCGCGCGTTACGCCGATAGCAAGGGCTACGAGAAGGACGGCCTCCGCGACATGTGGCGTTATCGCGACTGGGTCATTGATGCCTTCAACCGCGATCTGCCTTACAACGATTTCCTCACCGAACAACTCGCTGGCGATCTGCTCCCCAACGCCACCGAGGAACACATCATCGCCACGGCGTTTCATCGCAACACCCAGGCCAACGACGAGGGCGGCACGGACGACGAGGAGTTCCGCACCTACGCGGTGATTGATCGTGTGAACACGACGTTCGACGCCATGCAAGGCACGACCATCGGCTGCGTGCAATGCCACGGACATCCCTACGATCCAATCGTGCATCGCGAGTATTACGAACTGCTCGCGTTCTTCAACAACACCGCCGACGCTGATCGTGAGGACGAAAAACCCACGCGAATTTATTATGCGAAAGCTGACGCGGATAAAGCGGTGCAACTCAAACGCAGCATCGAGGCGGCGCGCAAAAAAATCTCCGTTGAAATGAACCAGCCCGCGAACCGCACTGAGTTCAACGCGTGGCTCGGCTCATTGCGACCTGCGGAAAACTTTCTGCCGCTCCAGGATTTGAAAGTGAGCAGCACGGCGGGCAACTACCGGGTGCAGCCGGACGGTCGCGTGTTGCTTGAAGGCGACGTTCCCGTGGACACGATCATCACCGTGGAAGGCGCGGCGGCAGCGGGCGAATGTCGCGCACTGGTGCTGACGATGTTGCCGGATGATTCGTTGCCGGAACGCGGGCCGGGCGCGGCGGAGAGCGGCAGTTTTATTCTCACGCGCGTGCGCGCGAAGTTGATCGCGGCGGATGGAAAATCAGAAACCGAGATCACGTTCACCAACGCCCGCGCCACGTTCGAGCAACAAGGCTGGCCGGTCTCGGAAACGTTGCGCGACGGCCCTGCTCCGGGTGTGGACAGCAAAGGCGGCTGGGCCATCGCGGGCGGTGTCGGCAAACCGCAGACAGCCACGTTCGTTCTCTCGAACCCCATCGAAGTCCCGCCCGGTGCGACGTGGCGCGTCACGCTCGAATGTCTGAACGAACACTGGCCGCAGCATGGGCTGGGTTGTTTCAGACTCGCAACGAGCCGTGAATCCGTTTCCGAAAAGTTCGCCGCGTTGCCCAAGGAACTTCGCGCCTTTCTCGAACGCGATCCTGCCGCTTGGACGAACGACGAACGTGACAAGGCGTGGCGACAGGCGTTCTCCGGTCGCGACAACGAACTCATGCGGTTGTTTGATTTGCGCGACAAGGATCAGACTGCACTCGCCGCGCTCCCATCCGGCAAGCTGCCCATCATGCAAGAACTCAGCGGCACGAACGCGCGCGTGACGCGCGTGTTTCATCGCGGCAACTGGCTCGACAAAACGGATGAGGTCGCGCCCGCCACGCCAAAGGTTCTCAACGCATGGCGAGACGAGTTTCCGCGCAACCGCCTCGGTTTCGCACGCTGGCTGACGGACGCGGAGAATCCTCTGACCGCACGGGTTCACGTCAATCGCCTGTGGGAACAACTCTTCGGCATCGGCCTGGTTGAAACGGTGGAGGATTTCGGAACGCAGGGCGACAAGCCTGTTCACCAAGAGTTGCTGGATGAACTGGCGGCGCGTTTCCAGACTGACATGAGGTGGAGTCAGAAAGCATTGCTGCGCGAAATTGTTTTGAGCCGCGTCTATCGGCAGTCGTCGAAGACAACGCCCGCGATGCTTGAGCGCGATCCGGCGAACCGTCTGCTTGCGCGCGGGCCGCGCTTCCGTCTCACCAGCGAGCAACTTCGCGATCAGGCACTGGCGACGGGCGGATTGCTCAACCCAAAAATGTTCGGCCCGCCCGTGATGCCGTATCAGCCGCCCGGCATGTGGCTCACTCCTTATGAAGGACGCGATTGGGTGACGTCCACGAACAGCGACGGACACCGGCGCGCGCTCTACACATTCATCCGTCGCAGTGCCACGTATCCGAGTTTCGTCACATTTGATTCGCCGAACCGCGAATTCTGCGCCGTACGCCGCATCCGCTCAAACACGCCGCTGCAATCGCTCGACCTGTTGAACAGTCCGGTGTTCTTCGAGGCGGCGGGCGCGCTGGCGAAACGCATGGCGGCGGAAGGCGGGGCGGACTTGGACTCACAACTCAAACGCGGTGTGCAACTCGCGCTGCAACGTCCGCCACGTCGCGATGAGATCGCCGTGCTGAAAAAACTTCACGCCCGGGTGGATGGGAATCTGCAACTGGTCGCCAACGCGATCCTGAATCTGGACGAAGTGATCAATAAGAATTGAGACTGCCGTTGCCACATTCGGGGACTGTGTGATAAAGTCGAACCATGCAAACAACATCGGAAACCGATGCATTTGACCGGGGCGTGCGCCCGGTGTTGGAGGTCGTCCTGCCCAAGAAGGCACGGGCCATATTGAGCGTTCGCCCTGACCCAGCACTACGGTCGCGGATTGAAGCCCTCGCTGCAAAATCCACCGAAGGCCGGCTCACCAAGGCAGAAAAGGCGGAGTATGCAGGTTACGTGCGCGCCAACAAATTCATCGCAATCCTAAGACGGCAGGCCCGGCAGTTGTTCGGTTCAGGATCGTAGTTGATGAATGAACGCACGAAAAACCGGGTGCGTCTGAGAGCCAGCCATCGTTGTGAATATTGCCAGCTTTATCAGGACGATTCTCCGCTGGCCACCCTTCACGTTGAGCATATCCTGCCGAAGATTCACGGCGGCAGCGATGACTTGAGCAATCTTGCGTTGGCCTGCATTGACTGCAATCTCCACAAAGGTACGAATCTGACCGGCATTGATCCGCTGACCCGCCGGGTCACGGAGCTGTTCCATCCACGAAATCAACAATGGGACGAACATTTCGTATGGCGCGGCATCCATGTCGCTGGCAGAACGGCAGTAGGCAGAACGACCATCCGCGTTTTGAACATGAACTCTGAGGATCAACTTGCGCTCCGGTCCTCGCCGCCAAGAAAATGAAGTTCAATGGTCCGATTGAGACATTGCCAGCGGCGGACGACGCTCCTAAAGTTTTCACGTCGCAGATGCTGTTATGAACCATCCCGAATTTCTCCGCCATCGCGCTGTTGAACTTCAGACGCGCCGGTTTTTTCTCAAGACCAGCATGGCGTGTGTGGGCGGCATTGCTTTCAACGCACTGCTGGGTCGTGCGGTGGCAGACGGCGCGCACGGAGTGAATCGCCCTACCACGCATTTTCCCGCCAAGGCCAAGCGCGTGATCTACATCCATCTCGCCGGTGCGCCGTCGCACTTGGAGACGTTTGATTACAAACCCGAGTTGGCGAAGCTCGATGGCAAGCCGTGCCCGGATTCGTTTCTCAAGGGCAAACGGTTCGCGTTCCTCAAAGGCGTGCCGAGCATGTTGGGGCCGCAATGCAAGTTCGCGCAGCACGGTCAGGCGGGCGTGTGGGTGACGGAAGATTTGCCGAACATCGCCCGCTCGGTGGACGACATCTGCTTCGTGAAAAGCATGTGGACGGAGCAGTTCAATCACGCGCCCGCGCAGCTCATGTTGCAGACGGGATTTCAGATCAAGGGTCGCCCGAGCATCGGCTCGTGGGCTTATTACGGCCTGGGCACGGAGAATCAGGACCTGCCCGGCTTCATCGTTCTGACGAGTGGCGGAAAAAATCCCGACGCGGGCAAGACGGTCTGGCACAGCGGATTTTTGCCGGGGATTTATCAGGGCGTGCAATGTCATGGTCACGGCGAGCCGATCTTGTTCGCGCAGAATCCCGACGGTGTCACGCGGGATCAGCGGCGCGCGACACTGGACGCGATTAATGAAATCAACGCGAAGACCGCCAAGGAATTCGGCGACCCGGAAACGCTCACGCGCATCAGCCAGTATGAACTGGCGTTCCGGATGCAGATGAGCGTGCCCGATGCGACGGATATTTCGAGCGAGCCGAAACACGTTCACGAGAGTTACGGCACCGAGGCGGGGAAGAATAGTTTTGCCAACAACTGCCTGCTCGCGCGGCGGCTCTGCGAACGCGGGGTGCGGTTCATCCAGCTTTACGACTGGGGCTGGGACGCACACGGCACCGACGAGGGCACGGCGTTGAAGGGCGGACATCAACGCAAACTTCGCACGATGGACAAGGCCGTCTCCGCACTGCTCGCCGATCTTAAACAACGCGGGATGCTTGAGGACACGCTGTTGGTTTGCGGCGCGGAATTTGGTCGCACGCCGATGAAGGAAAATCGCAGCGGGAAGGACAATCCTTTCAATGGTCGCGATCATAGTCCGGGAGGATTCACTGTGTGGCTCGCGGGCGGCGGCGTGAAGCGCGGGTTCAGTCACGGCGAGACGGATGATTTCGGTTACGAAGCCGTGAAGGACAAAGTCCATGTGCATGACCTCAACGCCACGTTGCTGCATCTGCTCGGCTTCGATCACGAGAAGCTCACCTACACATTTCAAGGCCGGCACTATCGGCTGACTGATGTGGGTGGGGAAGTGGTGCAGGCTATTCTGGCGTGAGCAGGATTCTGCGGCGCAGTGTTTCGGCCTTCGGAGTCCGGGTGGAACGACTCACCGCCGCGAGGCGTTGATGGCTTTTTTGATCGCAGCCACCACACGGCGTTGGATGGACATGGGGCGACCCGCAATGCGGGCGCCCGCTGCTGCCATGTGGCCGCCACCGCCGAAGAGTCCGCAGATTTCGCTTACGTTCACGTCTTTGCTTTTTGAGCGGAGACTGATGCGCGTGAGTTCGGGTTCAACTTCTTCAAACACGCACGCCACGATGACCGGCTCGATGGCGCGGATGTGATCTATCAAACCTTCGGTGTCGTTCGTCTCTGCGCCGGTGCGGGAGAGGTCGGCTTTCTTGAGCCAGAAGTAGGCGATGCGGTCGTTGTGCGTGAGCTTGAACTTGCTGTAAACGTGTTTGAGCAACCGCGCGCGGGAGAGCGGGAACGATTGGTAAACCTCGTCGCAAATCTTTGCGAGGTTCGCGCCGCGCGTGACGAGTTCCGCTCCGACGTGGAACGTGCCGGGACGCGTGGTGGGATATTGGAACGAGCCTGTGTCCGTGCTGACTGCGGTGAACAACAGGTCTGCGATCTGGGGCGTGATGGGCCAACGCGCAGTCTTGAGCAAACGATGGATGAGTTCGCCCGTGGAGGGTTCGCGGGGGGAAATCCAGTTCACATCGCCGTAGCGCGTATTGCTCTCGTGATGGTCAATGTTGATGAGCAACTTTCGTTTCGTGATGTAATCACCCACTTTGCCAAGACGCTCGAAGCTCGCGCAGTCCGTGGCGATGACGAGATCAAACTCTTCGCCGGACTTGGGTTTCTCCACATCGCGCTCAGGATCGAGGAAGCGATATTTTTGCGGGAGCGAATCTTGATTCCAACAGACGACCTTCTTGCCTTCAGCTCGGAGCGCGAGGGTAAGACCGAGTTGCGAGCCGATGCAGTCGCCGTCGGGCCGGATGTGGCCGACCACACAGATGGTCTTCGCTTCGCGGATGGCGTCAAGGATACGATCTAGGATTTGCGAGCGGGCTTTCATCGAATTCCAGTCAGGAGTGTGACCGTCCCCGGCCACAGCAGCAGGGTATGAGGATGGTTTGCAAATGTCTCGCGACTTGGTTGGCAAAAATTGCTGCGCCCGAGGACGGGCGCACTCCGGAACGCTGACTGAAGTCGCTGGCTTTCATCCCTTCGGCTTTTCATCCGGCTGTGTTGGCGATGCTTTTTCCAACTCATCAAGGATCGCCATGACGCGATTGCCGCGTCCGAGCGAATCATCCACAGCGAAACGAAGGACAGGCGTGTATTTCAAGACGACTGCTTTGGCCACGAGTTCCTGGATGCGGGCGCGGTGATCGGTGAGTTTGGAGATGCCGCGCTTTTGTTGATCGGCGTTTCCCAAAATGCTGACATAAACCACGGCGGTCTTGAGATCGCCGGGGCAATCCACATCGTTGACGGAGATCAATCCCACGTCGCTCACGTTGAACTCACGACGGATGGCTTCGCCGATGGCTCGCTTGAGCAACTCGCAGACTCGTTGTTGACGCAGGGTGGGCATGGGAAAATGGATTGTTGGATTTATGGATTACTGGATTGATGGGGGAAGGATTGTTCCACCCATCCAACAATCCATTCATCCAACGATCCATTCATCCTGAAATCCGTCTGGTTCACAGCTTCGCCGCGACTTTCTCGATGTTGTAACACTCAATGACGTCGCCGACCTCGATGTCGGAAAAGCCTTCGATGCGGATACCGCACTCCATGCCAGCGCGCACTTCGTTGACTTCGTCCTGGAAACGGCGCAGCGACTGGGTGACGCCTTCGTAGATGACATCCTTGCGGCGGCGCACGCGGACTTTGCCACGAACGATGCGTCCGAGTGTGACCATCGAACCACCGACGGGCATGCCCTTCGAGAGTTCAAACACTTGGCGCACTTCCGCCGAGCCGACGATGACTTCCTTGCTCAACGGATCGAGCAGACCGGTCATGCCCGCCTTCACGTCATCAATCAACTCATAGATAATCGAGTAAAGTTTGATCTGAACATTGGCGTGCTTGGCCTTTTGAGCAGCGGTGCTGTCCACGCGCGTGTGGAATCCAAGAATGATCCCCGCCGATGCAGATGCGAGTGCGACGTCGTTTTCGGTGACCGCACCCACGTCGCTGTGAATGACTTCCAGATTAACCTTGTCGGTTTCAATCTTCGCGAGTGCATCCACGATGGCTTCAACCGAGCCTTGCGTGTCCGCTTTGACAACGACCTTGAGCGTCTTGCCCTGTTGCGAATGGAGCGTGGCGAAAAGATTTTCGAGCGTGACCTTGGACTTTGATTCGAGTGCTTCGGCGCGCTCAGACATGGAACGTTCTTCAGCACGGTCACGGGCGGAACGTTCGTCGTCCACCACGATGAACTCGGCACCGGCATCCGGGATACCGTTCAAGCCGAGAACTTTCACAGCCACGGACGGCGTCGCTTCCTTGAGGCGTTTGCCTTCCTCGTTGATGAGTGCGCGCGCTTTGCCATAAAACTCGCCGCAGATGATGACGTCGCCGAGACGCAGCGTGCCTTTGCGAACCAGCACTGTCGCCATCGGGCCACCGGGTTCGATGCCGGACTCGATGACGTTGCCCTTGGCGTTGCGGTCGGGATTCGCCTTTAACTCCAGCAAGTCCGCCTGGAGCAAAATCATTTCGAGCAACTTGTCCACACCGACTTTGGTGAGCGCGGAACAATCCACGAAGATCGTGTCGCCACCCCAATCGTCGGGCGCGAGACCTTTTTCCTGCAACTGCTGACGCGCCTTCATCGGGTTCGCGTTCGGGTGATCGCACTTGTTGACAGCGACGAGAATCGGAACTTTCGCAGCTTTGGCGTGATTCAACGCCTCGATGGTCTGCGGCATCACACCGTCGTTCGCTGCGACGACGAGGACGACGAGATCGGTGACATTCGCACCGCGAGCGCGCATGGAGCTGAACGCGGCGTGACCGGGCGTGTCGAGGAACGTGATCTGTTGGATGTCTTTTTTTCGTTCGGGATGCGGGAAGGAAATCGTGTAGGCACCGATGTGCTGGGTGATGCCGCCCGCTTCGCCATCAGCGACGTTGGCTTTGCGGATAACGTCGAGCAGCGAGGTTTTGCCGTGGTCAACGTGACCCATGATGGTGACGACGGGCGGGCGGGGCTTGAGGGTTTCTGGCTTGTCCTCAATATCCACTTCGATTTTTTTGACGACAGCGTGAACCTGGCCTTCACCCTTGGCGCGTTTCTCAACCTCGAACTTAACGCCGTACTTCGCACAAATCTGAACGGCGAACTTCTCATCAATCGCCTGATTCACATTAGCGAACACGCCCGCTTCCATCAGATCCGCGATGATCTTGAACGGCTTTTGCTTGAGTGCGTCTGCGAGTTCGCGAACGACGATGGGCGGCTTGATGACGATGACCTGCGCGTCGGCAGGCAACGAGAATCTCGGCGCTTGCGGCTTCGCGGGTTCGGCAGGACGACTCGGTGCGCCGGGTCCGCGTTGTTGTTGACCGCCGAAACGTTGACCGCCGGGTCCGCCTTGACCGGGGCCGCGACGGAATTGTTGCGTATCGCCACGACGCAAGAAACTCGTCTGCTGGCCGGGCGCACCGGGGCGACCCGGTTGCGGAGCGGCGGGCTTTGCGCCGCGCGCTTCGGGAGCTTTGGGCTGCGGGCGAGGCGTGAGTTGAATGAAACCAACTTTCTCGCCGACCTGCGGCTTGGGCGGAACGATGGGTTTCGGCGGAGCAACTGGCGCGGGCGGTTCTGCGGGAACAGCGGGAGAAAATTCTGCGACAGTTTCCGAAGTTGCGGATTCAATCGTTGGCGCAGAAATCGGTTCGGCGGCAATGGCCACCACAAGCTCAGGTTCAGGCGCGACGATGACCGGCGGCGGTTCGGGTGCTTTGATGATCTCGATCTTTTGCTCGACGTGAACCGGCTTGGGTTCAGGCGGAATAGCGGAGGCGGGTTTGAGCTTAGCGGCGAGCGCGGGATGCGTCTTGAGGATTTCCTCTTCGAGATATTCGGCGGTGATCTTGTCGAGCGAGCTGGACGGGACTTTAGCGGCGGCAATGCCCAAGGCTTTGGCTGCGGTCAGGACTTCTTTGTTTTCCAGACCCAGCTTCTTCGAGATTTCGTAAATACGTACGGGCATAATCGTTCAACACGGACATCCACACCGACCGCCAGATTGGACATTTTGTCCTCATAGGCTTGAGAACCAACAGATGTTTCCTGCGAAACTCATGGTAAAAACAAGCATTCAGCAACGATAGGCTGCTGGACACAAGCTGTTGGAAATTGATCGCTCACGCGCTTCAAATTGGTTTTCAGTGGAAACAAAAAAGCCGGAGGAGTGACTCGTCCGACTTCTCGCACTGGTTGAACCAGCATGGTTTCCGCTGGGTTGAATCATAGGAAAACCATGATTTGACCGTCAAGTTACAAATCAGCGGGGCATGGCGGGCGGGTGCATCTTGACGCTGCCCCCGGAGTGCGGATATGTCGAAGACCAGCCGCAGCCGCTTCAAAAACTCGGCACTGGGTTTTGCTGAAGTCTCCCGTGTTTTCCATCCTGCTGCGGCGGGTCGAGGACGACACAGCCGCACTCCGACAATTCCGAATGGTTTTAGGGTCAGGTCGGAAGCGGTAGGGTGAAAAAGAATTTCGCTCCCCTGCCCGGCTCGCTCTCCACCCACACACGACCACCGTGGCTTTGTACGATGTGTTTGACGATGGACAAGCCCAGCCCCGTTCCGCCTTGATCGCGCGAACGCGCCTTGTCCACGCGATAAAATCTCTCGAACACGCGCTCCAACGATTCCGCAGGCAATCCTGGCCCGTTGTCCTGAACGAACATCTCCACCGTCCCGTCGTTCAATCGCGCACCCACCACCACACGGCTGTCGCCTCCGCCATACTTCACCGCGTTATCCACAAGATTCGTCAGCACTTGTTCGAGCCGACGCTGGTCCGCGCGCACGGTCAACTCTTCCGCCTCATTCGCGAGCGAAACAGACTTTGCCGCCGCTCGCGTGCGGAAATCATCGAAGACTTTTTCCACAGACGCGCGCACTTGCACAGGTTGCAGATTCAGCAGCACACGCCCGGATTCGATCTCCGAGATGGTGAGCAAATCTTCGATGAGCAACTTCAGCCGCTCGACGTTGCGCTCGATGGTTTGGAGAAAACGCGTAGCTACTTCGGGATCATCCTTCGCACCGCCAAGCAACGTCTCGGTGTAACCCTTGATGTGCGATAGCGGTGTGCGGAGTTCATGACTCACATTCGCAACGAACTCCTGCCGTGTGCGCTCAAGTTGTTTGATGCGCGTCACGTCGTGAACCACGAGGATCGTTCCCAACTTGCGCCGATCCACGCTAGTGAGCGACGCGGCGTTAATCTGAAACCAGCGCTCTTTCGCACCCGGCATCTGAAACTCCTGATCTTCCACCCGGTTTTCGCGTCCCGCCCGCTCGACGATGGCGGCGATCTCATGCGACCTCACTGCCTCCAACAAAACTTTCCCGCGCAACACTCCCACCGTGCTGAACATCTCTGCGAACGCCTGATTCGCGAACTGCACACGCCCCGATTCATCCAGCACCAACACGCCTTCGATCATGCTGTCGAACAACGCATCCTGCCGCGCCACAGCCTCGCCCACGATGGAGCGCCTACTGTTCTCGCGTTCCAAATCCTTGAACTGCCACGCGTCCCGCTCGCGCCCCAGCTTCGCCCACCACCAGAGATTGACGGCGATGACTGCAATCACAGAAAAGATGATGATGGCGGGAATCATGCGAGAACTGTCGAGGAATGAAAGAAGGGGAACATTGAACATTCAACATTCAACTCCAAACGTTCAAGAATTGCCGCGCGCCTCGACTTGGACGTTGAATGTTGAATGTTGAGCGCGCGCTCGCGATTTATCGGAGTTGAATGTTTTCCAGAAGCCTTCACTCCACAAACCGATAGCCGACACCGCGCACGGTATCGAGAAATTTCGCAGCCGGGCCGAGCTTTTCGCGCAGCCGCCGCATGTGTGTGTCCACCGTGCGCGTATCAATCATGCTGTCATATTCCCACACATCGCGCAGGAGTTGATCGCGCGATTGCACACGCCCGCGCCGTTGTACCAGCACTGTGAGTAACTTGAACTC
Source organism: Verrucomicrobiota bacterium (assembly GCA_031384405.1). GTDB lineage: Bacteria > Verrucomicrobiota > Verrucomicrobiia > Limisphaerales > JADLHS01 > JADLHS01. The sequence continues at coordinate 23,523 of JANNAO010000370.1, forward strand.
CGTAGCGGTGAGATCAATCTTCTTGCCCTTCCAGCTCGCCAGATGACGCGGCACATCAATCGCCAGTTCACCCATCGTCAAAGTTTGAACATCCGCGTCCTTCGACTTCTTGCGGTCGAGAATTTTTTTGATTCGCAGAACAAGCTCACGCGGGCTGAATGGTTTGGTGAGATAATCATCCGCGCCAAGCTCAAGCCCCAACACGCGATCAATCTCAGAAGCTTTCGCCGTGAGCATGATGACGGGGATGGCCGCTGTCGCAGAATCGCGCCGCATGAGTTTGCAGACCTCCACGCCCTCCATCTCCGGCAACATCCAATCCAGCACCACGAGCGCGGGCAGTTGAGCCTTCGCTTTCTTCAACGCCTCTTCGCCATCAGCAGCGGAGATCACGTCATAGCCCGCCTGCTTCAGATTG
>JANNAO010000449.1:0-8998 GCA_031384405.1 Verrucomicrobiota bacterium
CAATCTCACCGCCGCCGATGGCCGCGCGTTCTGGCGCGACGGTCGCAAGTATCAACACAACCTCGCCGCTGCGCGCAACGTGATTGACAGTCAGAACTCATCTGCGTGGACCAACAGCATCTACAATCATTGGTTGGCCTGCCTGCGTTTGCTGTCTGAACCCACGACGGGCACTCAATATCCCGAAGCCATGCGGACACGCCCGTGGGCGATGAAGACGTTGAACACGCAACTCGCGTCGTGGACGCATCTGCGCTACACCACCGCGCTCTATGTGAAGGAATCCTACACGCCTATCGTCCTGTGCCTGTATCCCAAAGGATACGTCGAGCCTCGTCCCGCCTTCTGGTCGCGCATCGGCGAAATGGCTTTGGCCACGAAAGCGGCTCTCACAACTCTCCCGACGAATGGAGTCTTTAATTACCAGCACACGACCAATAATGCGCAGGGCAATCCGATCAACTACAACGTCCTCGTCAGCGGCGCGACGATGTATTCAAACCGCCTCGCCCTGATGGATCACGTCGTCGCCACCGTGGACACATTGCGCGCTCTGTCTGAAAAGGAATTGAGCAAGACGCCGTTCTCTCCCGCTGACACACTCTTCCTCCAACAGTTAGTAGAATTCGATTACGTCGGCAAACGCACTTACAACGGTTGGTATCCAAAACTGTTCTACAAACCCGGCAGCGAAATCGTTCCGCCGAGTAATGATCCTTTCAATCCCATCCAGGACACCGGCGATGAAAAAGGTTCGGATTACTGGGACGCGTTGGTGACCACTGTTCACACGGACTCGCCTGACGTGATTGTCGGCGATCCCGGCAGCATCCTGCATCAGGCGGTGGGAAATGTGCAGATGCTGTTCATCGCCGTGGACAATGGCCCCGGCGATCTGTGCGTGTATGGCGCACCTGTGTTGAGCCATTATGAATTTGAAATGGGCCCGACAACGCGCCTCACCGATGCCCAGTGGAAAAGCCAGATCACAAACAACATCATCCCGCCCGCACCAGAGTGGACTCAAGGCTACCTCGTCCCCAAACCTTGATTCCTTGCGCCAGCCACTCGAATCCGCCCGCGTGAAAAGCAAACCGGCGCGCAACATGAGATCATCCAGCTTTTGGCGAACTGACCAAGGCCGCTCTCGTTTGGCCTACGCTTGGCTGGCGGCGTTGACGGTTATTTGTGGATTGGCAACGCGTCCGTTGCGTCGGGTGATTGCTCCGGAGTTGGCTGAAAATCTTGGCGATGTTTTGTGGGCGGTGTTGGTTTATTTGTTGATCGCGTTTGTTTGGAGGCGGCAACGGAGTTGTTGGATTGCCTTTGCAGCGTTGGTGGTTTCGGTTGTTGTGGAGTGCAGCCAACTGTGTCGCGCGCCGTGGCTTGAGGCGATCCGTAAGACGACACTTGGCGGATTGGTGATCGGTTGGGGATTTGAGTGGGGCGATCTGGTGGCGTATGCGTGTGGCATAGCCGGATGCGTTCTGTTGGAACGTCATTTCAAGATGAAGCAAACTGACAGGGTCGAGTGAGGAAATTATCCTTGTGAAACAGGGGGGAATTACCCATTCTGCGCGGCGTATGAAGAAACTATTATCCGTCGTCGCAATGTTGGCTGTTCTCGCAATCGTCTCTGGTTGCAGCAAACAGGAAACTCCTCCCACAGAAGTTCCTGCTGCTCCGAGCACCAACGCTCCTGCGGCTCCGTAATTGGAATCGAAAAAGTTGTTATCACGCAAACCGGGCTTCGGCCCGGTTTGCTTTTTTTATGCCCATCGCTACGCTGGCGACATGAAAGCAATTCTCCTCGCGATGCTGGCGGCTCTGTTGTTTGCTGGTTGTAACGATTCATCCCAAATGACGGGTGCGACTGGCGGCAAATCAAGTGTTGCCACAGCCCCGTCCGAGCCTCTCAACAACGCGCCCAAAACTCAGAAGCGTGCGGTGAAGGTGGCGGACATCGCGGCGATGAATAAGACGGTGGAGAAATTTTACGTGCAGGAAGGCCGATTTCCCAAAGACCTGCTGGAGCTTGTGGAGAAGGATTATCTGCCGCGTCTGCCCGTGTTGCCGGAGAAAGCTGAGTGGGATTACGACACAAATTCCGGCGTGGTCGGCATCTTGAGGAATTAAGTCTTGGATTGGAATACGTGGGGGACGGAGAACATGGCAGAACAATGGGTGGCAGAATGATGAAGGCCAGACCTGAAAAATTATTCTGCCCTCAATCGTTCTGCGAGAATCAGAAGCTCTAGAAAACACGTCACCGCTTTTTGAGTTTATGAGTTTTGGCTTGGCCACCTCATGGCGCGTCACAGTCCGCTGAACAGTCGGAGAAAGTTCTGCTCTACCGTCAGGGCGAGCGTTTCGATTGAGATACCTCGCAACTCCGCTGCGAATCCATAAACAGCGGCGATGTTGGCGGGATGATTGATGGGTTTGCCGCTGGTGAAATCCGCGAGCTGATGTTTGCCATCGTGAGGCAGCATCTGGTCGGGAGCGTCCGTCTCGATCAGCAATCTCTCCATCGGAACGTGTCTGAAGGTCTCGCGCTGTTTCTCTTTCCGCTCGTGCGCGTAGTAACCTGGCAAAGAAAAGTACGCGCCCAGTTCTGCGAAGGATTCGATCATTTCCCTCGGCCCGCCGTAACTGTGCAGGAGAAATCCGCTCGCGGGTCGCGGCACAGCTTTGAGGATTTCGAGCATCCGTCCCCACGCTTGCAGGCAATGGATGCTCGCGGGCAGATTCCTCTCCGCTGCGATGGTGAGTTGCGCGACGAAAACCTCCTCCTGACCGTCGTAGGACAAGCCGGGCTTCCAACGATCCAAGCCGATCTCGCCGACTGCGGAGGGAACTTGATCCAGAAAGCGCAGCAAGTTTTCTTTCCACTGCGGCGTTCGTTCGTGCAGATACCACGGATGATAACCAAAGCTGGGGAGGACTTGCGGATGGTGTCGCGCGAGTTCGGCGACGTGCGGCCAATCTTCCTCACACGCGCCGTTGACGACCATGCGGATCAATCCTTCGTGGTCGCAGAGTTGCAGCAATTCACTCTGGCGACCGTTGAAGCGGTCGTCTTGGAGATGATTGTGCGCGTCGAAAAGTCGGAGCTTCATCGTGTGGCGTCAGTGTCAACATGAGCGGGGTTCAACGCAAGAATCTGACGTTGCGTCCCAATCTCGTAGGCGACGAGGTAACGAGTCGTTTGATAAGCACTCCTCACGTCGTGCCCTACAATCGAATTGAAAACTGCCGCGCTCTGGCTGAATTGATTGACCCGCAATTCCCCTCGCGCCCACACTGTCGGCATGGGTCACGAAACCATTGCTCCGAATCCGTGGATGATTCTGCCGTTCGCAATCTTGCTCGGCACGATTGCGCTCGCGCCGCTGCTGTTCGGCGGTTGGTGGTTGAAACATTATCCCAAGGTCGCCATCGGACTCGGCGCGATCACGCTGGGCTACTATCTGTTCGGGCTGAACGCCGGCACGCGCGTGCTGCACGTCGCGCATGAATACGTCAGCTTCATCGCGCTCGTCGGCTCGCTCTTTGTCGTGTCTGGCGGCATCCACATCCGGGTAAAGGGCGAGGCGACGCCGATGACAAACGTGATGTTTCTGCTCGTCGGCGCGTTGCTGGCGAATGTTCTCGGAACAACGGGTGCTTCGATGCTTCTCATCCGTCCGTGGATTCGGATGAACAAATATCGCATTACGGCGTATCACATTGTTTTCTTCATCTTCATCGTGTCCAACGTCGGCGGCTGTCTCACGCCCATCGGCGATCCTCCGCTGTTCCTCGGCTATCTCAAAGGCGTGCCGTTCTGGTGGGTGGCGGAGCAATGCTGGCCGATGTGGGCGGTGGGGCTTGGGTTTCTTCTCGTGACGTTCTTTGTCGTGGATAAATTTAATTTCAAGCGCGCGCCGAAAAATATCCGTGATAAAGAAACAGCGGAGGAGACGTGGCGGTTTGAGGGGCTGCCCAACCTATTTTTCCTAGCCGTGATCCTTGGCGCGGTTTTCATCAGCAAGCCGGTCTTTGTGCGTGAGGCGTTAATGATCGCGGCTGCTGTTGGCTCGTACTACACCACGAAGAAGCCCGTGCATGAGGCGAACCATTTTAATTTTCATCCCATCCAGGAAGTGGCGATTCTCTTCATCGGAATTTTTGCGACGATGATTCCGGCGTTGGATTGGCTGGAATTGAACGCCGCCAAACTTGGCGAGCCGACGCCTGCGTTTTTCTTTTGGGGCAGTGGCATTCTCTCCAGCGCGCTGGATAATGCCCCCACGTACTTGAGCTTCCTGAGTGCGCTCATGGGGGCGACGCATGATTCGGATATGACGCATCTCTTGGCCACAAACGGCATCAGCGTCGTCGCCATCAGTGTCGGCTCGGTGTTCTTCGGCGCTTGCACCTACATCGGCAACGGACCGAACTTCATGGTCAAGTCCATCGCGGATCAGCAGAAGGTGAATGCGCCATCGTTCCTGGCTTACATCTTCAAGTTCTCGTTGCCGGTCATGCTGCCGATGCTCGTGATCGTGTGGCTGATGTTTTTCCGGTAGGTCTGTGCGAATCAACTTCACGCTTTTTCAAAGGCTTGTTCTGACTTAGCCTGCTCCCATGAATGTGACTGAACAGATGATGCTGTTGGCGAAACAAGCCAAGGCTGCATCGCGCGCACTCGTTCGTTTGTCCACGGCGGAAAAGAACGCTTGTCTGATCGCGATGGCTGATGCGTTGGAATCAAATGGCGATGCGATCACGCAAGCAAACGCGTTGGACATAGATTTCGGTGCGAAGGCGGGTTTGTCCGCAGCGATGTTGGATCGGCTGAAGCTGGACGACAAACGCATCGCGGCGATGGCGAAGGGATTGCGCGAAGTCGCAGCGTTGAACGATCCGGTGGGTCGCATTCTCGATGAACGCACACGTCCGAATGGTTTGAAGCTGCAAAAGATTTCCACGCCCATCGGGGTTGTCGTCATCATCTATGAATCGCGTCCCAACGTGACGGCGGATGCGGCGAGCCTGTGTTTCAAATCCGGCAATGCCACGATTCTGCGCGGTGGCAAGGAGGCGTTGAACTCGAATCAGATCATCGCTCGTACGATGATCAAGGCTGCGCGCAAGGCGAACGCCAAGTTTCCAGAACACGCCATCCAAGTGGTGACCACGGCGGATCGCGAGGCGATTCCTGCGTTGCTCTCGCTGACGCAATACGTGGATTTGTGTATGCCGCGCGGCGGCGAAGGTTTGATCCGCGCTGTGACGGAGTGCAGCAAAGTTCCTGTGATCAAACATTACAAGGGCGTGTGCCATGTGTTCGTGGACGCGGCGGCGGATTTGAAGATGGCGGAGGAAATCGCGTTCAACGCCAAGTGTCAGCGGCCCGGCGTGTGTAATGCCATGGAGACGTTGTTGGTGGACGATTCGGTGGCGAAGACTTTTCTTCCACAGCTTGCGCCGAAACTCGCGGCGAAAAATGTCGAGCTGCGTTGTGATGCGACTTCATTCCATCAACTATCAACCCTCAACTATCAACCGTTGAAGCCCGCCACCGAGCAGGATTGGTTCACGGAGTACAACGATTACATTCTGAACGTGCGTGTGGTGAGTGGCGTCAGTGGGGCGATTGAACACATCAATCACTACGGCTCTGGACACTCAGACACCGTCGTGACGCGCGACGCAGTGGCGGCAAAACAGTTCATGGCCGAAGTGGATTCTGCGGCGGTCTATTGGAATGCGAGCACGCGGTTCACGGACGGCGGCGAGTTCGGCATGGGTGCTGAGATCGGCATCAGCACCGACAAGATCGGTGCGCGCGGGCCGATGGGTCTGGAAGAATTGACGAGTTACAAGTGGCTTGGGTTTGGGAGCGGTCAGATTAGACCCTAACCTCAGCTCTATAAGTGTTTGGTTTTCAGACCAATTGCTGGATTTCCCCTCGGAGGTGGCTAAGCGCAAAATGTTCCCTGCAATTAGCAAAATTGTCATAAAAAACTGAGAGAAAACTATAGACAGGTTAATTTTCCTGTGGCCTAATCGTTACGAAGCTAAAAGTATTGGTGAAACCAGTTTTCAACCCGATTCGTATTATGATCAGACAGATCGTCAGAAAAATTTCAGGTGTTGTAACCGCTGTAGCATTATGCGTGGTAGCAAGCACGAGTGCGTTGGGTCAATTGACATTTGTCAGTTCCAATGGACTTCGTTCCGCTTCGGCTACATTTGACGTTGTTGCAGGGAATCTTCAAATTACGCTCAACAACATTTCAACGAATGACGTTATGACTCCAACGGGTGGGGGTGCCATTTTGACTTCCGTGTTCTTCGACCTTGCGCCTACCACGACTTTGACACCTGTATCGGCAATGCTTGGTTTAGGGAGTGTTGTTCACTTCGGACCCAATGGCGGAGGCAATATGGGCGGCGAGTGGGCTTTCGGATCTGGGTTAATCGGGGCGCCTGGGAATGCGGGGTTGAGCACATCAAGCACGGGCCTTGGTCTTTTTGGTCAGGCAAATTTTAACGGATCAAATCTTCAAGGCCCTACGGCTGTTGATGGACTTCAATACGGCATCACTTCCGCCGGAGACAATGTTGCGACAGGCAACACTCCTGTTACAGGCGGTTTCGCGCTTATTCAGAACTCGGTGATTTTCACACTGAGCGGCAATCCTGTTTTCACCACGATAGGCGACTACACAATTTCCAATGTGAGCTTCCAGTACGGCACTGCGTTGGATGAGCCGAATGATCCGGGTGTATTCGTGGAAACAAATGTTCCTGAGCCGACGGCGATGTCTATTTGTGCGCTGCTTTTGGTGCCGCTCGCATCCCGTGTTTGCCGGAAACATCTTGCTTCACGCGGTTGAGCCAGTGTTGAAATTCAGACGCGCATTGGCAATTTGCTAATGCGCGTTTTTGTTTTGGATGTCCACTCTCCCGATCTCTTGTTCTCGCGTCACAGTAACCGACTAAAGAATTCTTCTGCCGCGCGACAGGTTGCGGCACTAAGTTCTTTCATCGAAATGTTTTTTGTATCGGCCACCGTCTGGGCGATCTCCTTCACGTAAGCTGGCTCGCAGCGTTTGCCGCGATACGGAATGGGCGCGAGATAGGGGCAGTCCGTTTCCAACATGAACTTCCCCAGCGGCGTGGCGGCAACGGTGTCGCGCACGTTCTGTCCATTCTTGAAGGTGACGATGCCGGTAAAACTCACGATGGAATTCATTGCCAACACACGTTGCATCGTGGCCGCATCGCTGGCAAAGCAGTGGAAAACTCCACGCACGCGATCCGCAAACGGCTTCATCATCGCGAGCGTGTCTTCAAAACAATCGCCGCGCTGATGGATGACGCAGTTCAATCCCGTCTCGGCTGCGACTTCAAGTTGTTGCTGGAATATTGCGGCTTGTTTCTGTTTGTAGAGTTCGTCGTCGGCAAGCGTTCCGCTTCCTTGCGAACTCGGCAGCCGATAGTAATCCAATCCGGTTTCGCCAATCGCAACAACCTTGGGATGCTTGGCGAATTCCCTCAGGGCAGGGCGGATGTCGGCGGGTGCTTCGTGAGCATTGGACGGATGCCAGCCCGCGACGGCGTAGATGCACTCGTGTTGTTCCGCGAGGTGGATCGCGCGCCTGCTGCTTTCCAGATCAGTGCCGATGGAGATGATCCGTGTGATGCCAGCGGCTTGCGCGCGTTCGAGGAGTTGCGGGAAGTCCGCCGCGAAGTCGGGATAATCGAGGTGCGCGTGGGTATCGAAGAAGACCGCCATCGCGCACCTCGCAGGAATTACAGCTTGCCGTAGAACGACTCGATCGTGCGGCGGAACACGTTGTCCGCTGGCTTCACGATGGCGAGTTCGCGTGTGGCACTTTCGGGAGCATCGCTCGCGTGTGCAGCGTTGACCATGATACTGGAGCCGAACTCGCGCCGGATGGATCCGGGAGGTGCTTTCGAGGGATCCGTCGGGCCGAGCACGTCGCGGATTTTGGCGACGGCGCCCACGCCCTCATAGACGAGCGCGATACATTTCTCAGAGCCGGGCTGATCGAGTTCCGCAGCGGGACATTCGGATTGAGAACGACCCGCCATGAAACGCACGATGTTGTCGAATTGATTATCGCCGAACAACGGGCCGAGGATGTCGCCAAGTTGTTTCACTGTTTCGGCAGGGATGGCGAAGCCGAGTTTTTCTTCGAGCGCGGCTTTGGATTTGGACGCGACCACGTCTTTGAGTTTTGAGCGCAGGACTTCGCGCACGGGGCCGTAAAACTCCATCGCGTCTGCCGTGCTCATGCGATGAACTTTGATGGCGACGATGTAGAGGCCGGTGCGCGAGAAGAAATCAATGACGTTGCCGGGGCGACCCGTGGCGAAACGGAAGTTGTCCGGCTTGATCAAGACGAGTGTGCGTTCAGGCGTCTCACCCGGTTGATAGGCGATGGTGTTCTCAAGCAATCCACCGTCCGTGTCGGAATACTTCGCCCACAACTTCAATTTGATGTCGGCTTCTTCCACGTTTGGCGCGGCGAGAACGGCGGGTTCAAAATAGCGGACGTTGCCGTTTTCGTCATAGACGAGGTCGCCGTAGGTGTCGCGGATGGTTTCGCCGACGCGGCGAGCGGGATCGAGATTGCCGACGACGGACCGGACTTTGCGGACGGCGTCATCACCGCGAAACAAGAGCATCATCGCGCGACGACGCTTTCCGGTCTTCGGATCGGGGCTGAGATTTTTGAGGATGTAATCGCGGATCAACTCCTGAATCTTCCGGTCTTGAGGGTCATTGGCGGAGACAATCGTCTCAGAATACTCCTTCACGAGTTCGTTGCTCGGAGCGAACATGCGCGCGGCTACGAGGTCGAGTCCTGTGCGCGAGATCAAACGGCTCAGGATGCCGCCAGTGCGCGACTTGTGCAGGGAGTACGGGGTGATGATGACGTAGGCAAGCTGTTGAGACATAATTCAGTTGGGCACGGAC
>JANNAO010000492.1:0-4598 GCA_031384405.1 Verrucomicrobiota bacterium
CCCGCTGTGAGGTGCGGGGCGTTTTGATTTTTTCCGGTTTTAATTACTTTCAGAATTCAACGTCGCACTATCCGACGCATCGCTACGATTCCACCTAAAATCAACAATGCGCCGAGTGTTTGCTCGGGCACGGCTGTAACAGTGTAGGCATTCACATTCAGTCCGGAATCGTACGGCGCGGAACTCCATGTCTGAAACCCAGGGTTGCCGCTGGAATCCACCACCGTATCGCCACCGCCGGTTGATGCGAAAACGTCGAAATTAAAACTGCTGCCGGTTGACAAGCCGAGTGCCGCGAGATCGAATGTGTAGCTGACGGACGATGCGCCCACGGACAAAACGAGGTTGTAGGGATTCGGCAGATACGTTGCCGTGACAGTGTTCCATTGCGAGCCGGACCAATTCTTGAGGTCGCCACCTGTTCCAAAGTCCAGCCAACTCCCGATGAAGTAATCCATTCCGCCGGAACTCATCTGTATGTTTTTACCCCAGCCATTGACGCCATTGAAATTGCCGCCGCCACCCGGGACGGTGTCAAAGCCGATCAGGAATTTGCCCCAGTTGTTTCCGGGATTGCTCGGATCGCCCGCCACGTTGACCGTCAAGGTGAGGGTGGTGGCCGTGTTGTTCACGTCCACCGAAGTGATGTCGAGAAAGTTCGCGCCGTTGTCGCCAAGCGAATCCAGATAGTTGGCGGCTTGGAGTGACATGGCGGATACAGTCAGAATGACGGGCAAGAGTAGTTTCTTCATAGGATGCTTTCGATTGTTGTTACGATTTTTTGTTTCGGGGCGTGACGTCATCATGAAGCAATCCCCTGAATTGCCCAGCCTCACAAATGTATGGTTTTGGCGAACGGGCTTCTTTGTTGGTGCAATGCGTGGACTCGACCAGATAACTTGCCTCCATGCACCGCGCACTACGCATCCGACACATTTCGGCTTTGGCCGCGCGTGTGATGACGTTGCTCGGAATGTCGGATGCGGTTGCTGACGCGTGGTCAGCGGAATGGCCTGACTCTCCAGCAGTGGTGAGAAGTGTCTTGCAACTTCGCCGCATCGCCAATGAACATCCGAGTGTTGCTCACACGTTTCAACTTGAAGGCCATGTCTGGTGGGCCAACTCCGCACAAGGAAGATTCGTCCTACACGATGCGACTGGCGTGACGGCGTTGGAACTGGAAGTGCCGGGCGTGTTCCCGCAATCCGGCCAGCGCGTGCGATTGACAGGAACGACCACGGTGATGCGACACGGCGTTGCTCTGCGCCTTGGAGCCAAGGGGACACTGGTGGACAACAACGGCGTTCACGGGATGATTGAAAAGTCCGGCTCGGTGTATCTGAACGTCGGTCACCAACCGATCCGCCTCGAATGGTTCAACGGTGTGGAAGGATTCGGTTTGGGGCTGGAATACGAAGGGCCGGGTGTGCCTCGGCAAACGATTCCAAAAACCGCGTTGGTTCAATTGCCGACGTCACCCGATCTTCCGCAAAGTCCGAGCGGTCTCAAAGTTCACTACTACGAAACGACCGGCGAATTGTTGCCAGATTTTTCCGCGCTCACTCCGATCAAGACCGGCTTCAAGCCCGACTTCAACCTTGCGGACTTGCCGCGCCGCGAAAATGTTGCCGCCGTTTTTAGCGGCGCAATCGCGATCGCGCGTGAGGGGCTTTACACCTTCCACCTGAAATCCGACGACGGCAGCTGCTTGTTCGTCGGCGAGACGCCCATTCAACTTATTACGACGGGAACAACGACCGCGCCTAAACCTCATCGCATCACTGTTGGCCAACTGCTCAACGCGGATGCAGACGGCGCGTGGGTGGAGGTCGAGGGCAAAGTCACGCTGGCGCGAGTTACTGAAACGGGTCTGCAACTGGAACTCATGGCGGGCGCGGGTCACATGTCGGTGGAGATCGGCGATGCCAGTGGTTTGTCCGTCGCCGCATTGTTGAACGCCCGCATCCGCGCCGTCGGTTTCTGCCAGAGTGTGTACACCACGGACGGACAGAATGTCGCCGGAGTTCTGCTCGTGCCGGGTCGCCGGGAGATTGAACTGATCGATCCGCCAACCGATTCAGCACGCAGCACGACCATCGAAACAAATGCTGCCGCACTGCCCGTGTTGAAGACTGCCGGAGAAGTTCACGGGTTGAAACGCGAGGAAGCGCAACGCGAGTATCCGGTAAAAATTCGCGGCGTGGTGACGTGCGTTTTGCCGGAGCATCAAGGCTTCACGATTCAAGATGCGACGCGCGGACTTTACGTGGTGGATTTATCTTCCAGTCGCTCCCATCCCCCGCAGGCTGGCGAGTATCTCGAAGTGGAAGGGACAACCGATCCGGGCTTGTTCGCGCCCTACGTCAATGCGCGGCGCGTAACGAGCCTGGGTGCGGGGCGTTTGCCTGAACCGGTCAAACCCACTTGGGATCAACTCATCAACGGCAGTCTTGATGCACAGCAAGTGGAGTTGCAGGGCATCGTCACCGCGGTCCACACAAATGGACTCACGCTGTTGATGCGCGGCGGCGTGGTCAAGATGGAGTTGCGTCTCGCAGGCCAGAACATGCTCGAATTGCCGCCGGTATTGAATGCGCTCGTTCGCATCCAAGGCTGTTTGTTCGCTTCGTGGGATTATGTGACTCATCAGGTGAAGATGGGGGACGTGCGGATTTATGCGGCGGACATTCTGGTGGATCAACCCGCGCCGCAGGATTTGTTTTCCAGCCCGCGCAAGACAGCCGGAGAACTATTGCAATTCGATCCTAGGGCGGGAGTGTTTCAGCGCGTCACAGTTTCCGGCCAGATCATCCATGAGCGCGATGCTGAATACTTCCTGATGGACGGTACACGCGGGTTGCGTTTCACCACCAAGCAGCCGGTGACACTGGAAGTCGGGGACACCGTGGATGTGGTTGGCTTTCCCGATCTGCTGGGCAGTGCGTCGCCAGTGTTGCGCGAAGCCGTTGTCCGCAATACCGGACATGCTCCGCTGCCCGCCACCAAAACGCTGGCGGCAGACGTGTTGATTCATGCTGATCACGACGCCACGCGCGTCAATGTTGAGGGATTGCTTGTGGGTGTGCGGCGGTCGAAATCCGACACGGCGTTGGAAATGCAGAACGGTGTGCGGACATTTGTGGCGCACTTGAAAAATGCCGATGACGCGGCGCAATCACTGACTGTGGGCAGCCGCTTGGAATTGACCGGTGTTTATGCCGGACTCGGTGGCAACCGCGCCGCCGGTCTGGAAATCTCCGCGTTCGAGTTGTTGATGACATCCCCGGCAGACATCCGCGTGATGGCGCGTCCAGCGTGGTGGACGTTGAAACGATTGCTCGTCATCGTCGGCGCACTCGCGTGCGTTCTCGCGGCGGCGGCATTGTGGATCACTCAACTCCACCGGCAAGTCGAGGAACGCACGGCACAGCTTGGCGCGCAGATTCAGGAGCGACAACGCGTGGAACACCAGCGCGCCATGGAAACCGAGCGCACACGCATCGCACAGGATTTACACGATGAACTCGGCTCGGGCATCACCGAAATCAGCATGTTGGCCGCACGCGCCAAAGTCTCCACTGCGCACGATGACAAACGAGGAAACTATCTCGATCAGGCCGGCAGCAAAGCGCGCGAACTGGTCACATCGCTGGATGAGATCGTTTGGGCGATGAATCCGCGCCACGATTCACTTGCGTCACTCGTCAGTTATTTCTGTCTCTACGCAGACCGCTTTCTGGGTTTGGCCAACATTGCGTGGCGGCTCGAAAATCCGACCGCAGCGCCAGATCAGGTCGTGGATTCCCGACGACGGCACCAGTTGTTTCTCGTCTTCAAGGAAGTGCTCACCAATGTCGTGCGACACTCGGGCGCGACAGAGGTTCGCCTGAACATCCATTGTGAGAACCAGGAATTGCACATGAGCATCGCCGACAACGGACGCGGTCTGCCAACCGAGATTCGCACGGAAGATATGGACGGCGTGGTCAACATGCGGTCACGCATTGAGAAGCTTGGTGGAAGTTTTGAGATCAGCGGGGCTGCGGGTCGCGGCACAACTGTCCGGTTCAACGTTCCGTCCCATATCAAGTCATGACCAAAATCGCCATCGTCGAAGACAACCGCGTGATCCGGGAGAGTCTCATGGAATTCATCCTCACGGACCCGGAGTTCACTTGCGTGTGCGCCTGTGGCACGGCTGAAGAAGCGTTGAAACTCATCCCCAAGCATCAACCAGAAATCGTGCTGATGGATGTGCAGCTACCCAAGATGTCCGGCATCGAATGCACGATACAACTTAAGCAAATGTTACCCAGCCTGCACATTATCATGGTCACGGTGTACGAAGACACGGAGCGGATTTTCAAGGCATTGCGCGCGGGTGCGTGCGGTTATCTGCTCAAGCGTTGCACGCCGGAGGAACTCCTCGCCGCTGTGCGCGAGGTGCGTCAAGGCGGCGCGCCGATGTCGCGGGAGATTGCGCGCAAAGTGATCTTCTCCTTCCAAGAGCCGCTGGCCGTTGCAGCGGAAATGGAAGACCTGTCGCCCCGCGAGCGAGAAATCCTAGAACTGCTCGCCAGTGGTTTTCCGAACAAGCA
>JANNAO010000503.1:0-6250 GCA_031384405.1 Verrucomicrobiota bacterium
GGCTTGTGTTGAATGACGACAAAATTCGCTCACTGAAACACCTTCTTCAGATACGCGACATTCGCGCTGAAATTCTTCTTCACGTTGCGCGGGTCTTTGGCGTCGCGGGAGCGTTCGACCACGAGCCAGCCGCTCCAGCCCATTTCACCAAGCGTCTGCTTCACCTTCGCCAGATTAATTTTCGGATCGTTCTCCAGCCAGACGCCGTCCTCGTTTGTGGCGTGAATCTGGCAGATGTGATCCTTGCCAAGCGTGCGCAGTTCCGAGTGAAGATCGCGCCCGCCCTGCAACGCGTTCGAGAAGTTGAAATAGATTTTGATCGCTGGAGAGCCGACATCATCAAGCAACTTCACTTCCTCCGCTGCTGACAACGAAGTCTCCACGCCGATGACCACTCCGGCCTTCGCAGCGATCGCCCCAGCCATTTTTAATCGCTCCACGATGGCGGGGCGCAACTCTGGATTTTTTGACAAATCACCTTTCACTCCGAGCGGCAAGAAAGCGACCTTCACATTCATCGTCTTCATCGTATCCACGCAATCCTGGATCATGCGCGGCACGGTGGGACGTTCGGCGAAGGATTGCGCGAAGAAGCCCGTCATCGCGAGCGACGGAATCTCCAGCCCAAGCTCCTTCGCCTTGTCGAGAAACTGCTGGCGCGCGGCGGCATTGGTGAGTTGGTTGTCAAAAGTTTCACGCGCACCAAGCCCGCCCATGTCCACCTCCACGCCGTCCGCACCGATGTCTTTGGCGAGTTGAAACGCGCCGAGCTTCTGGCGTTTGAGAATCATCAAATCCACCACAGCGACCTGGTAACGGTGATTCACAATCGCCGCTTTGTTCGTGCTGGTCTCTGCTGCGTGACCAACAAACAGATCGGATGAAAGCCCCAAGATTGTGAGGAACAAGATTAGTCGTTTCATAAAGGATTCAATTTGCGTCATCTCATGCACAATCAATTGTTTTGAACTTCAAGCGCGTCGTTAAGGATGAACTCGCCCCCACGCTTGCCGCTCAGTTCAACCTCACGTCTGCCGCAGCGAACCTTGCACGGCAAACCGAGCCCGGAGTGGATCACTGCCTTCGCCAACACGCCTCGCTCCCACTCGATGTCTACCTCAAATCCGCCGCGCGCGCGCAAACCTTTCACCGATCCATTCGGCCACGCTTTCGGCAACGCGGGCAAGAGATCAATCATTCTGACTTCTGACTTCTGACCTCTGGCCTCAGTTCTGGCTTCGGTCATGTGGCTTTGCAACAACATCTCCACCACGCCAGCCGTCGCGCCGAAGTTGCCATCAATCTGAAACGGCCCGCATAGATCGAACAGATTCGGCAGCGTGCGTTTTTGCAGCAGCCCACTCAACTGGCTGAACGCGAAATCTCCATTCCCCACGCGCGCCCAGAGCGGCATCCGCCACGCATAACTCCAGCCCGTGCTGCCGTCGCCGCGCCACTTTAACAACAACTTGGCGGCATCGTAGATTTTCGGATCAGCAGGCGTGATTTCCGAACCCGGATACAAAGCGAACAACGGCGACATGTGGCGATGGTTGTTATTCGGCGCGTCCCAATCTTCCAACCACTCCTGCAATTGGCCGTGTTTGCCGACCATGTTCGGTGGAAGTTGCGCGCGCAGGTCAGCGAGTTGTTTGGCGAACTTCTTGTCCGTGCCGAGAATTTCTGCGGCCTCAATCGTGGAGGTGAAAAGCGCGCGGATGAGTTGATTGTCCATCGTCGGGCCAACGGAAAACAGCGGACGATTCGGCGGTGTCTGCTCCGGCGAATGTGATGGACTCGTGACCCTGTAACCGCTCTTCGGATCTTTGATGAGAAAGTCCACGAAGAACAGCGATGCCGACTTCATCGCAGGATAAGCGCGCTTCTTCAAAAACGTTTTGTCACCCGTGAACAGATAATGCTCCCACAGATGATGACAAAGCCACGCGCCGCCAGTGGGCCAAACGCCGTCCACGTTGTTGATCGGGGCCGTGCCGCGCCAGTGATCGGTGTTGTGATGCGCTACCCAGCCGCGCGCGCCGTATTGCTTCTTGGCCGTGCGTGCGCCGCTGATGGTGAGATCATCAATCAAGTCGAACAGCGGTTCGTGACACTCGCTGAGATTCGCGATCTCCGCGAGCCAGTAATTCATCTGCGCGTTGATGTTGATCGTGTATTTGCTTTCCCACGGTGGATTCAATTCCTCGTTCCAGACGCCTTGAAGATTGGCAGGTTCATCACCGGGACGACTGCTCGCGATGAGCAGATAACGACCGTAGTGAAAGTGCAAAGCCGCCAACGCAGGATCGTTTTCCAATGGCGAAGTCTTCAACTGGCGTTGACGCTCGTCCGTTGGCATATCCGCCTGAGCCGTGCGTCCCAGATCAAGAGTCACGCGCCGAAAAAGTTTTTGATGATCGGCGATGTGCGCGACGCGCAGTTCGTCGTAGCTGCGCTTGGCGAGGTTTGCCAGGTCTGCATCGCAACGCTTTGCTGGATCAGCGGAGATGTCTTGGAAATTCTTGAAACTGGTTGCCGCGACGAGCAGCAGCGTGACCGAGTCAGCTTTCTCACTCGTCAACGCATTGCCACTCTCCGTCACCAACCCTCCGCTGAACTGGACTTGAACGCGTGATTCAAAACGCAGGCCGTCAGGCTGAACGCGACCTTTCAGCGTGAGCGCATGAATTTTTGTCGTACCAAGTCCAACTTCACGAGACGCACCAACTCCGACTCCAACACCAGAGCCGAAACTTCCCATCCCGACACCGAACCCGACACTGACGCCGGGCGAAGATTTTTTGGCTCGCGCACCCACTTCAGCGCGTGTCTGGGAATTCGTATGCGGACTATCCATCCGCAGCGTGAAACTAATCTGCCCCGGTTTATCAGCCGTGATCCGCACCACGATGACGCGGTCAGGATGACTTGCGAACACCTCGCGTTTGAACGTCACATCACCGACTTTGTAGCTCACCGTAGCGATGGCGGAATCCAGATCGAGTTCGCGCCGATAGTCGGTGACATTCTCGTGACCGGGAAAGGTCAGTCGAAGATCGCCAAACGGTTGATACGGCAGTTGCCGCACAGGATCGCTGAGGAATTTTTCCTTCGCGAGTTTTCCAGCTTCAGCAGAATTGCCCTCGAAGATAAGCCAGCGGATTTCTGCGAGTTGATCCCCTGCCCCTTCGCGCACGTAATCATGCGGCTTGCCGCGCCAGAGCGTGTCCTCGTTGAACTGAATCCGCTCGCTCGCAGTGCCGCCAAAGATCATTGCGCCCATCCGACCATTGCCGATGGGCAACGCCTCCGTCCATTTCGTAGCGGGCTGGGAATACCAAAGTTTGAGATCGTTGCTCGAAGCTTCAGCGGCGATACAACTCTCAAGAACAAACGCGGCGACGGTCAATCGGCGAATCAGGGTCATCATGCAGACATGCTATGACACTCAACCGAACTGAAAATAAAAAAAACTATGACCAAGAGGGGAGAAACGCAGAGACGCCGAGAACGCGGAGAGCCGCAAAGGGTTTCAATTTCAAAACAACCGCTTACTGAAAGGCATGATGATCGCAATCTGTTCCACTCTGCGCCTTTCTACGGCCTTTGCGTCTCCGCGTTTCTCCGGGCTAGTAAGCCACCAGCGAACGGATCGGGATGCCTGCCAGTTTTTCGCGACCATTGAGGAACTTGAGTTCGATGAGAAACCCCGCTTCGAGAATCACACCGCCAAGTTTTTGCACCAGCGCGACGGCTGCCGCAGAAGTTCCACCCGTGGCGAGCAAATCATCCACCAGCAACACGCGACTGCCCTGATTGAGCGCGTCCGTATGGATGGCGACGGTGGCATGACCGTATTCCAGCGCGTAATCTTGTTCGATGGTTTGATACGGCAGTTTGCCTTTCTTGCGGACGGGAACAAATCCCGCCTGAAGTTTCACCGCAGCCGCAGCGGCAAAAATAAATCCGCGCGCGTCAATCCCCACCACGGCATCCACGCTGCCCGGCTTGAACCTTTCTGTGAGCAGATCAATCGCCCCGGCGAACAACCTTGCATCTGCGAGCAACGGCGTGATGTCTTTGAACTGGATGCCCGGCTTGGGAAAATCCGGCACATTACGGATGGCGCGTTCGATGTCGGCGACGGTGGTGCGCGTGGAACTCATGGTGATTTGTCTGTTCTGAAAGGTTCAACGCTGAGTGCGCTCGAACTTCTCGATCATCTTCCGCATCTTGCGAAGCGCGATGTTCTGGATCTGCCGGACGCGTTCGCGGGTGACTCCGAATTTTTCGCCCACTTCTTCGAGCGTCTTCTCGTTGCCGCCATCGAGTCCGAAACGGAATCGCAGAATGGTCGCCTCACGAGGATCGAGTTTCGTCACCATGTCTTCCAACATGCCGTTGACGGTTTTGTCCTCAAGATTCTCGTAAGGATCAATCGCGTTCTCGTCTTGGACGATCTCGGAGTACGTATTGGAATCGTCATCGCCGATGGGCGCATCCAGCGAAGTCGGGCGCACGGAAGCCATGCGCATCTGAGCGACGCGCGCGGATGTGGTCTGAAGTTCTTCCGCCAATTCCTCATCGGTAGGTTCGCGACCGAACTCCTCCTGCAACTTCAAAGCCGTGCGACGCATCTTGGAAATCTTGTCCACGAGATGCACCGGCAGACGAATCGTCTTGGATTGATTGGCCAGAGCGCGCTTAATGGATTGCTTGATCCACCATGAACCGTAGGTCGAAAGTTTTCCGCCCTTTGCCGGATCAAACCGCTCGACCGCCTTCATCAGACCGATGTTGCCCTCGCTGATCAGATCAAGCAGCGGCAATCCAATGCCTTCGTAATCCCGCGCGATCTTCACGACGAGACGAAGGTTCGCCTTGATCATGTGTTCGCGCGCTTTCTTGTCGCCCTTCTTGATGCGTGCCGCCAACGCGATCTCCTCGGCAGGCGTCAGCAATTTCACCGAACCGACTTCGCGCAGATAAAGTTTGATGGCCGTGTCGCCGTCGTAAGAACCGCGCCCCGTCTCTTGTTCATGCGCCGGGTTCTGCGCCTTCTTGTAAAACCCCGTATCAATGACGATCTTCGACGCCTCGGCGAGATGGCGTTTGAACAACTCAGGGTCCGCGCCGCCCGCAGCCTTACGCATGATGGCGGTATCGTAATCCTTGTTCGTGCGGCGCACGAATTCGGTTTCCGACTCGGACGGCTTCTTTCTAAGAAAATCGGTCTGGGAGGATTTTGCCACGAGCTTCGCGACAGGCTTCACAACAGGCTTCGTGGCGACCTTCGCCTTTGAAGTCGTTTTAGCTGCGACGCGTTTTTTAGTCTTGGACGGCATGTGGATTGAAACTGTAAAGACAGATTTGCGGGCGACAAGAAAAATGCGTATCGACTCACGGCTAAATGTTACCGGAGGCTGGAGTCATTTGATACCGCACTGTCGTAAGAAATTATTTTGCAATCCGCTTTCCCTCCACACAAACTCTGCGCGTGACATCGCCACTCGCGCTCGTTTTTTACGAAGATTTGATGCCCGGCACGCAACTGGTCAATCGCCTCCAAGACCTCAAGTATCGCGTGCAGGCTGTTTCCGACCTGACCGAACTCACCGCACACGCTGCCGAAGCCGGGACGATGTTCATCATCGCCGACCTCGCCTCCAAGCGCGGCAACGTCTGCGAGACCATCGCGAAGTTGCGCGCGAACAAAGCCACCGCACACATCCCCATCATCGCCTTTGCAGATGAAGCCGAGGAAACGCTCCAATCCGCCGCCCGCGCCGCTGGTGCGACCAACGTCGTGACGGACGCCGCCATCCTTTCGCACCTTCAGCAGTTGATCGAACAGGCGTTGCAGGTGGATTGAGTTTTGTAACTGCCACGTGAATCGGCTCTGCTTCACGGATGTAGCCGGTGGGTGTCACTGGAATTGCCGCTCGAAACGAAGAACCAAAACTTCTTCGTGGAAAAATAATTCTCGCTCACGGTTGAAGACTTCGTTACTCAACCACCCCATGCCGCCCGCCACAACCGCCACTGAGTCACGCGCCACTCATGCGCGCTATTGGGTGATCGTGTTCGCCGTCACGCTGGCGATCATCCAATACATTGACCGCGTCTGCATCTCGCAGGCCGCGCCGCTGATCTCGCGCGACCTGAATCTCAGCGACAAACAGATGGGCTGGGTGTTCTCAGCGTTCACGCTGGCGTATGCGCTGTTCGAGATTCCCGCTGGCTACCTCGG
>JANNAO010000533.1:0-17636 GCA_031384405.1 Verrucomicrobiota bacterium
CGTGTCGGTATCAATCACGTTGATCGTCGCAGTGTTATTGGTCGTGGCGTCTTCAAGGATCGTCTTGGAGACAACACCAGAGAAGGTCGGCGCGTCATTCGCCGGAATCACACCGATGCTGAACGTGTTCGTGACGGAATCATTGCCACCGCCCGTCACACCGCCGGAGTCTTTCATCACAACGGTGATCGTGTTCGTGCCGATGGCGTTTGTCGCGGAGCGGAAGGTCAATGTGCCGTTCGTGCTGATGGCTGGCGCAGTCGCGAAGCTGAAGTTCGTTCCCGATGTGACAGTGAATGCCCAGGTCTGGGCGGACTCATTCGTCGGGCCAGTGCTAAGACCCGTGAGGAAACTTGCATTGGTGATGATGCCCGCGTCTTCAGCCACGAGAACCAAGTTCGTGCTGACGGAGAAGGCTGGAACGTCGTTCACCGCAGTCACAGTTAAGACGAGACTGTTCGTGGTGCTCAACGCGCCGTCGTTCGCGATCAAGGTGATCGTGGCGGTGCCGGTCGCGTTGGTCTTCGGCGCGAACGTCAGCGTCAAAGCTGAATTCGTCGTGCCGATGCTGTTGGTCGAAGTGATGGCAACGGTGGCGATGTTCGTGTTCGATGAACTGACGGTGACAGACACGTTGGTGTTCGCCGTGTCGGTATCAATGATGTTGACGACAGCGGTGTTGTTCGTCGTTGCGTCTTCGAGAATAGTTTCGGAAGTGATGCCTGTGAAATACGCCGCGTCATTCACTGGCGTGACTCCGATGCTGAACGTGTTCGTGACAGAATCATTGCCACCACCGGTCACACCGCCGGAGTCTTTCATCACAACGGTGATTGTGTTCGTGCCGATGGCGTTTGTGGCCGTGCGGAATGTGAGCGTGCCATTCGTGCTGATGGCTGGCGCGGTGGCAAAGCTGAAGTTCGTGCCCGACGTGACCGTGAACGCCCAAGTCTGAGCAGATTCGTTTGTCGGGCCGTTGCTGATGCCGGTGAGGAAGCTGGCGTTGGTGATCGTGCCCGCGTCTTCAGCCACGAGAACTAAGTTCGTGCTGACCGTGAACGCCGGAACGTCGTTCACCGCTGTGACGGTGGCGACGAAGCTGTTGGTGGTTGAAACCGAGCCGTCGTTGGCGATCACGCTGATCGTGGCACTGCCGTTGGCGTTCGTGTTGAGCGTATAACTCAAGGTCAACGTGAGGCTGTTGGAGGAAACATTGTTCGTCGCCGAGAACGCCACACCAACGACGTTCGTGTTAGACGAACTCACGGTGACGCTCACGTTGGTACTCGCCGTGTCCGCGTCATAGAGCGAAATCAAACTGGTCAGATTGGCGGTGGCGTCTTCCAGGAAAGTGCGGTTCGTCGCGCCGCCTAGGATTGGTGCATCCAAAACAGAGCTGACGGTGAGGACAAATGTATTGGTGGCTTTGCCGCCCGCGCTGTCGGAAACGATCAGGCTGATCGCTGTCGTGCCGGTCGCATTCGTCAACGCGGCGACGCCGACGATGCGATTCGATGACGTGCCGGTGAACGTGAATCCGTTCGTAGGCACGAGGCTCGTGTTGGTGGAAGTCGCCGTGACGGTCAACGCCGTGAGCGCGTGGTCGCCATCGTAAATGGAGAAACTCAGATTCGTGCGGCCCGCATCTTCGCCGATCGTCAGGCTGCTGATGTTGGTGGTGATGACGGGCAGATCGTTCACGGAAGCGACCGCGAGCGTCAGAGTGTTCGTGGAGCGATCTTTGCCGTTGTTGGCTGTGCCGCCGTCATCCGCGAGGATGAATGTGATGGTGTTCGTGCCGTTGGAATTGGTGGCCACGGTGAATGTCAGCGTGCCATTTGCGTCCACGGCGGGAACCTGCGCGTAAAAGTTCGTGGTGTAATTCAGCACCATCCAGTTGCTCTGGCTGGATTCGTTCGCGGGGCCATCGGAGATGCCGGTGAGATAATTGGAAACCGTCGTCAGCCCGGCGTCTTCGCTTTGATCAATGCGATTGGTGCTGATGCTGAACGTCGGCGCGTCGTTGACTGACAGCACCGTCAGCAAAAAGTTGTTCGTCGCCTTCGCGCTGCCACCGTCTGTGACGACGATGGAAATCAAACTCGTGCCGGAAAGGTTGGTCACGGCCGTGAGGTTCAATGTGCGATTCGCAGTCGTGCCGGACAACACGAGGCTACCGTTCGGAACGAGCGTGGTGTTTGTGGAAGTGGCGGTGACGGTCAGGTTGGAGAGGGAAGTTTCTACATCGGCGATAGAGAATGTGATGTTGGTGCTGCCAGCATCTTCTCGGATGGTGCGGTTCGGTGCGACAGCGGTGAACGTGGGCGGATAATTCGTGAACGTGACGTTCAGAGTGAAGGTATTCGTGGCGCGCTCAAGATTTCCGTTCACGGCGATCAACGTGATCGTGGCCGTGCCGTACTTGTGCAAACCGGGAGTGATGGCCAGGAAACGCGTTGCCCCGGCGCCGCTGGTGGCCAGGTTCGCGTTCGGCACGAGGTCGGTGTTCGACGAACTCGCGGTGATCGAGATGGTGAAGAGCGCCACGTTGGTATCCGTGTCGGAGACGGAGAACACCAGATTTGTCGCCTCATCTTCGGGGATCGTCACGGACGATGGCAACGTCATCACTGGCGTGGCCAGAGCGGCGAGGCCACTCAGCAAGAGGAGGAATAATGTTACCACGACACCTGGCAGGCGCGTGACTTTCGGGGCATCCATGCCCATCAAGTTGTTTGTTGTCGTTGTCATAGCAGACTTTCTTTGGTTCAACTGCGGGAAGCCCCCGGCACAGACTCATTCCGCGCCGATACGACTCCGCTGGCTGAACTCTTACCTCGGCTGTATCGGCAGAACGGACGTTGTCTTTAGAAGTTAGGACGAGAATGTGTTGAAGATGAATCACCTCTGAAATCGCGGATGATGAAAGTCGGACACAGTGCTACATGACAGGACAAAATCCGGGGAAAGTTGGCGCGGTGATCTGGGACAAAATGTGATCTTCGACGTGTGGAAGCTGGAGGCGTTTTGTCGCGTGCTGAGTTTTGTGGTGCTGGGCGTGATGCTCGTCGCGCTAGGGTTCATCTACAACAAGTATCAGGAGAAAATCCGGGAGTGGTTGTGACGGGTGAACAAATTACTGACGGCGTGTAAGGGACTGGCTACGCTAAGTGCGTCAGTCCAAACAATCGCCCATGCCAAACGAAGCCGACGCCAGAATCGTGGTTGACCGCCTCTTACGCGAGGCGGATTGGGACATTGAAAACAAGTCTGTCGTCTCCACAGAAGAAGCCGCAGCGGACGGACGGGCTGATTACCTCCTGAAAAATTCCCGCACCCGGCCTCTGTGTGTCGTCGAAACGAAACGGTTCTCAATTGATCCCTACTCGGCAAAGATGCAGACCAAGGAATATGCCGTCAGCCTTGGCGCTCCGTTCATCATCTTGAGCAACGGACGCGAGCATTACTTCTGGGATTACGAGAACGGCGATGCCAGGCCAATCATCGGTTTCCCCACGCAAGCCGATCTGGAAAACCGCGCGGACCTCCGCCAACACCGGCGTGGGGACTTGGCAACTTCCGTCCAGGCCATCCCGATGCCAGTGCGCTTCCGTTTCAAGGCCGAGGATGTTGAGGCGCGACCTTATCAGCTCCGCTGTCTTAAAAAGGCTGATGACTCGCTCATTGCCGGACGTCGCCGGATGTTGTTTGAAATGGCGACCGGCACGGGTAAGACACTCACCATCGCCATGCTCATCAAACGCTGGATGCAGTCTGCCGCGATTTCTCGCGTGTTGTTTCTGGCCGACCGCATTGAGCTCGCCAAGCAAGCACAGGAAACTTTCAAAGACTACCTTCGCGAATTCTCCATTTCCGAAGTCCTTTACGGCGGCAAAAAGTCGCTCGAAGGTCAGATTGTTGTCGGCACACTCGATACGATTGCGGGGCAGCTTGGGCCGGGCGGTTTCGGCCATGCCTATTTTGATCTGGTCATCACGGACGAGTGCCATCGCTCCATTTACAATACGCACCGCGCCACGCTCGCGCACTTTGACGCCATCCACATCGGACTGACCGCCACACCGAATCCCGGCGAACTCCATTGGGTAAGCGAACACGAACGCCAACTGGTTCGCAGCACCTACATGTTCTTCGATTGCTGGGACAGCGCTGCGCAGGAAGGTCGCCCGACGTTCGCCTACGCCATCCGCGACGGCATCAACGAAAAGTTTCTCGCTGGCTACAAAATCTATTCTGCCGAATCCGTTCTCACGTTCGAGGGCACGGAATGGGAGGATGAGGAAATCGGGTTTGGCGATTGGGGGAAAAATGCCGAAAGCGAAGACCGCCTCAAGCTCATCATTGATGAATACTTTCGCGTCGAGGAGGAACGCCCGCAGACGCACCCGCGCAAAACCATCGTGTTCGCCGTCAGGGAAAAGCAGGCCACCATGTTGGAACAGCTTTTCAACCGACTGCTCCCCGACGCTGCGTGCCTTCGTATCGCGCAGCAGACGAACCGTTCGCCCGCCGAAGTCCGCCAGAGTTTCGCGCAAAAAATCACCTGCTACTCGAACAACGGGAATCCCAAGCCCATCATTGACCGGTTCAAATTAGACCCGCTGCCCATCATCGCCGTTTCCGTGGACATGCTCGATACGGGCTACGACCACAAGGAGATTGAAAACCTCGTCATGCTCCGACCCACAAACTCCGCCATCAAATACGTGCAGATGCGGGGGCGTGGCAGCCGTCTGTGTCCGCGCATCGGCAAGACCTCGTTCTTGATTTATGATTTTGTCGGCAATCATGCTCGGTTCAACGATCCCGGCGCACAGTATCACCGGCCAAAGCAAGTCGGCAAACGCCCGAAGCCCGGTGGGGCTGATGACGATGACGACTCTGTTATTGTTGGCCCGCCGCCAAAACCACCCGGCCCACCGCGCGAGTTTACCCTCATCCCGCTTGGCGAGAAGGAAGACACGATGCGCCGCCGTGAACTCATTCACGTCGGCCCGGAGGGAATGGCTATTGACCGCAAGACTTATCAAGGTGTTTGGCTCAAGCAGATTCAAGAATTGCGCGACACCGATCCCGCCGTGCGCAAAATCATGGCGGGCGAATCCCTGACCGAGAACGAATGGGAAGAACTCGCGCACAAACTCAACGCGCCGCAATTTTGGTTCGAGGAATCCGCGCTGCGCAAAGCCTTCGAGCAACCATCCGGCTCGCTGTCTGATTTCATCCGCGCCGCGCTCGGCTTGTATCAATTGCCGACGCGCCAGGAACGGGTTGAACGCGCCTTCAATGTCTGGGTGGCCGAAAACTCCAGTAGCATCAATCCCGATCAAGCACGGCTCTTGAGCCTGTTGCGTAATGTTGTTTCCGCGACCGTGAGTGAGACGAAATACGTTGTGCTCGACCCCAGCATTTTCACCCACCCGCCGTTCACCTTCCAAGGTGGACGCGCCCGCGCCGAAGCCCTGTTTGGCCGTGACCGTCTAACCGCCATCATGCAGGAATTGAACGACCTCATTGCCGCCGCTTGATATGAACCAAACGTCTTCCCTCCCTGTAGCAGCCGACGTAAGGAGGCTCATTCTTCTCGGGAACAGTCAGAGCCTCGTCACCTCGGCTGCTACGAAATTTTGAATCATGGATAAAGCCTCGCTCCAAAATCTGCTCAAACGTCTCTGCAAGGTGATGTGGGAAGCCAACATCACCAACCCCATCACCTACGTCACACAGATTTCCTACCTGCTGTTTTTGAAGATGCTTGAAGAAATGGACACCGAGCAGGCGGACAACACGCGCCGCGAGTCCATCTTCACCAAGGTCAAGATCGCTGGCGACTCCGTGGACTTTGGCAAACTCCGCTGGTCGGTTCTCACGTCCGACCCTGACAACGCGCGGATGCTCGAAACGCTGCGCACCTTGCTGCCGAGACTCGCGCTGCACCCCGCGCTTTCGCCTGCCGCCCGCGCCTTGTTTGAAGATTCCGCCGTCGTCATCCCGGACGGCGCGACGCTGCGCAAGGCCGTGGACACACTCAAAGGCCAGAACTTGCTGGGCGAAGACGCCGACGTGAAGGGCGACCTGTTTGAAATCCTGGTCAACGACCTCGGCAGCCAGAAAAAGGCCGCGCAGTTCCGCACGCCGCGCCATCTCATCCGTGTCATCGTTGAGATGGTGAATCCGCAGATCGGCCAGACCGTGTGCGACTCCGCCGGCGGCACGGGCGGATTTGCCATCGCCGCCTACGAACACATTTTGCTGGCAAACAGTTCGCCGGAATTTGTCCGCGAAGTGCCCGCGCCCTACGGCCTGCCGGTGAAGCGCGGCATGGGCGACCGTCTCAAGCCGTCGCAATGGAAATTTTTGCAGTCCGGCACGATTCACATTTTCGAGGGCGACAAGGACATCATCCGCATGGCCGCCATGAACGCCGTGCTGCACGGCTTTGACCAGTCGCCCATCGTGCGGCGCGATTCCATTTGCGGCGGCGAGGACAAGTGGGACGAAGTGCAGTTCGACGTGATTCTGGAAAACCCGCCGTTCTCCGGCCAGCGCGGCGACGCCAAGCGTTCCCTGCGCATCGAGAAGGGCGACAAATACGTGCTGTTCCTGGCCGCCGCGCTCCGCAGTCTGCGACCCGGCGGACGCGCCGGAATTGTGTTTCCCACCGGCATTTTGTTCGGCAACTCGAACTCGCACATTGAGGTGAAAAAGCGCCTGCTTGCCGAGTGCGATTTGCAGGCCGTCGTCACGCTGCCCAAGGGCATGTTCGAGCCTTACACGCCCAACCCGACGTGCTTCCTGATTTTTGAAAAGACCGGCAAGCCCACGAAGGAAACGTGGTTTTACAACGTGCGCGGCGACGGCTCATCGCTCAAGAAGGCGCGCAAGTTCGGCCCGCAATTCCCGAACGACTTTCCCGACCTGCTGAAAAAATGGCCCAAGCGCCAGACTGCTGACGGCGTCGCGTGGCGCGTCCCCGCTGAAAAGATCATCGCCAACGGCTACAACCTCACGCTCGCCAGCCTCGGCCTCATCGAGCCGGAGAAAACCGATCACGCCGAGCCGGAGGAAATTCTTTCGTCCGTGGCGGAGAAGGAACAAAAGATTTTGGACATCATCGAGGAAATGCGGGAACTCGTGCTGGAGGAAAATGGCAATGAAACTCGATGAATTGCCAGCCGGGTGGACGGTAAAGCCTCTCCGTGATTGTATTGCTCCGAAGGAATCCTGGAGCTTGACCCGCGACCCGCGCCAACGCATCCGTTACGTCGAACTGGCAGGAATTGATAGTGAACGAGGTCTCATTGCAAATTCAAGTGACATCGAAGCCGCCAAAGCACCAAGCCGGGCGAAGAAAATCATCCGTGCTGGCGACGTTATCTTCGCCACGACTCGCCCCAATCTAAAGAATATCGCCATTGTTCCTCCAGAGTTGAACGACGAGATTTGCTCAACTGGCTTCTGTGTTCTCCGGCCCAAAAAAGATGCTGCCACAAGCGGTTGGATTTTCGGAATTGTCCGCAGTGATTGGTTCATCAATCAAGTTATTCGCCACGACGAAAAGAACGCTTATCCGTCGGTCAGCGATGATGAAGTGCTCGACGTTGAAATTCCCGTTCCGCCGCTGGCGGAGCAGCGGCGGATTGTGGCGCGGGTGGAAGCGTTGACCCACCGCTTGGATCAAGCCCGCCAAGCCCGCCAAGCCGCCCTCGCCGAAATCGAGAATGTCATTCAGGCCGCGATGCAAAAGGCTTTCGACAACGAAGACGATTTCACCGAAGCATCGCTCGGCGATGTTTGCACGATGAAAACCGGCAAGACGCCGCCCACGGCTCAAACGGAGTATTTCGATGGCGACGTTCTGTTTGTCTGCCCCGCTGACGTTGGCCAATCGCTGCGCATCACCACCGCCGCGCGTCGTCTTTCACGCAAAGCCGTGACGGATGGCAAAGCCAATCTTTTCCCGCGTGGCACGGTGTTGCTCGTCGGCATCGGCTCGACCGTCGGCAAAGTCGGTCTGGCTGAAACCGACCTTTGCACCAATCAGCAAATCACCGGCCTCACGTTCCGTTCCGGCATCGTGCCGGATTATGCCGCGTGGTTTTTGACTGCGCAGCGCGCCGTGATTGAGAACGCCGCTTCCGATGGCGGCGTGCCGATCATCAATCAGAAAGGCATGGGCGAACTGCCATTTTGTTTTCCCGAATCCGTCGCCGAGCAACGTGCCATCGTCGCCCGGCTGGATGCGCTGCGCGGGAAGCTGGACGCCTTGCAGCGGTTGCAGCGGGAGGTGGAGACGGAGTTGGCGTCGTTCACGCCCGCGCTGCTGGCAAAAGCCTTTCGGGGAGAATTGTGAGTCATGGTTGAATTTGTCCCTACCCTCAACGACACAACTTGGGATGCCAATTTGATGTTTGATATGTGGCGTCGTTTGAGCGGCGGCGGGCAATTGGTGGAATTTGATTTTTCAACCTGCCGTTTCCTGCGCCAAAACGCCGTGGCTTTTCTGGGCGGACTGGCAAGACTGATTGAGCATCGCGGCGGACAGGTCGTTTTCCGTTGGCACACGCTGGATGCCCCGATTGCCACTAATCTGGCCCAAAATGGTTTCATGGGAGCGTTTGGCAAAGCACTGGGGCCGTGGCCAGGCAATTCAATTCCGTTCCGCCATGATCCGGCGCAGGACGCCCACGCCTTTGAAAAATATCTCACGCAGCTCTGGCTGGGGCGCGGCTGGGTGAATGTCAGTCCCGATCTGGGAAGTGCCATCGCTGGAAACATGGCGGAAATTTACCTGAACGCATTTGAGCATGGGCAATCACCGATTGGCGTGTTCGCTTGCGGACAGCATTTCCCGAAGAGCCGGGAATTGAATCTGACGATTGTGGATTTTGGCGTCGGCATCCCCTCGAACGTGAGGTTGTATAAAGCGCATGAACGGCAGCCCGAACAATTACGGGCGCCAAACTGCTTGGAGTGGGCATTTCAAAGCGGATCAAGCACGAAGCAGGGCGACAGCGCCGAACCGCGCGGGCTGGGGCTTGACCTGCTGCGCTCCTTTGTAATACAAAACGGGGGCAGGCTTGAAATGTTCAGTCACGAGGGCTACGCTCTGATTGCCGATGGCAAAGTATCGTTTGCAGAACGGAGCGAGTTTTTTGAAGGAACATTGGTGAACATTTCGCTGCGGTGTGACGAGTCGTATTACTGCCTAGCGTCCGAAGTTGCTAATAAACCGCTGTTTTGAGCCGATAGAATGTTATGAAAGTGAACGTCCAACCTCTCGTCGGTGCAGTCTGCATGACCTACGATGACGGCGCCAAACTCCACGATGCCTACCGCCCCGCGTTCGACGCCGGTGAAGTCGTCGTCTTGGATTTCGCGGACACGCGGATTTTTGTGTCCCGCTTCTTCAATGCAGCGGTTGGGCAATTGCTCAAGGACTACGGCATTGCCGAAGTTCGCGAGCGGCTGAGATTTGAGAATTTGCCAAGTGCTGCCGTTGCCCCTCTGCGTCATTCAGTCGAAAATGCCGAACGCTACTTCCACGACCCGAAATTCCAGACCGCCCTCGACAGCGTGCTTGAGGCTCACGCAGCGGGGGTCTGATGGCGGCAAACTATTCCGTAAAGGCAACGGTCGTTGATCTTCGTGGTGACACGGCGAAAGCCACCGACCGGATTTACGTTGATACGAACGCCTGGTTTTGGACGGCCTATTCCAACGTCCAGTTTTCAGCAACGCCGCCAAAACAAAACCAAACGCAGGAATATCCGGCGTTTCTCAAGCGCGTCTTGAACATGGGCGGGCAACTCCACTGGTGCGGCTTGTCTTTGTCGGAGTTGGCTCATTTGATCGAGCGGACGGAGTATGACATCTATTGCAAGGCAACAGCGGCGATGCTCAACCCGAAGGAGTTTCGCCACAACCTGCCTGCCGAACGCACCCGTGTCGTGCAGGAAATCCAAACGGCTTGGGGTGCGATAGAATCAATGGCGGGCTGTCTTAATGCGCCCGAAATCAATGCGGCCTTGACCACGGCTGCATTGCAAGACTTCGCGCAGTTGCCGGTGGATGGCTACGACTTGTTTGCGATTCGCGCGCTCCAAGCGGCAGGCATTACGCAGGTAGTGTCCGACGACGGAGATTTTTGTTCTGTGCCGGGGATAACCCTATTCACCGCCAATCAGAACGTGATAAACGCCGCCCGCGCGCAGAAAAAATTCCGTCAACGCTGAGGAGATGCTCCGTTGAAACTATGGCGGCGTGGTTGTGTTGTGGGATAATATCCGCCCCCGAATAAATGTTTGTCAGCCGCGCCGGGCTTTGTATCGTGTGCGCCGCTAAATTTTAACTGATTCAACCTGATAAAACCTATGGCCAGAACTGAACGTCACAAAATCCACAACCGCGAAGCAATCGCCGACATGCCCGAATGGATGAAGGAAAAGAATTGCCCCCACAAAAAGAAATACATGGAGGGCAAACGCATCCAGCCGAAGAATCTCACCGGCAAGGAAAAGCTCACCTACATCATTGACGAGTGCTTCCTCGCCTACAACTCCGCGCGGCTCAAGGAATCCTGCCAGCTCTTCACTGACCGCATGCTCGACAACGATGTCACCGTGGGCATGAGCATCAGCGGCGCGTTGACGCCCGCCGGCCTCGGTTGCTCCAGCATCATCCCGCTCATCAAGGCGGGTTTCGTGGACTGGATCGTTTCCACCGGCGCGAATCTGTATCACGATCTCCACTTCGCACTGAACTATCCGGTTCACTCCGGCAGCTTCAAATTTGACGACACCGATCTGCGCGACAACGACCTCGTCCGCATCTACGACGTCGTGATCCCCTACTCCGATGGCTTGATGGCCACGGATGAATTGCTCCGCGAAATGTTCTGCAAGCCCGAGTTCCAAAAGGAAATGGGCACGACCGAGCTGCACTACAAGATCGGCAAATACGCCGCCGAATGGGAGCGCAAGAACAAGCTCAAGGACGTGTCCGTGATGGCCGCCGCGTATCGCGCGGGCGTGCCGTGCTTCACCAGTTCGCCCGGCGACTCGACCATCGGCATGAACGTGGCGGGCGTGGAACTGCGCGGCAGCAAGCTGCGCGTGAATCCCTCGATTGACGTGAATGAATCCACCGCCATCGTCCTTGCCGCGAAACGCAACGGCGGTCGCAGCGGCGTCGTCCTCTGGGGCGGTGGCAGCCCGAAGAACTTCACGCTGCAAACCGAACCGCAGATTCAGGAAGTGCTCCGCATGAAAGAAGTCGGCCAAGACTTCTTCATCCAAGTCACCGATGCGCGTCCCGACACCGGCGGTCTCTCCGGCGCGACGCCCGGCGAAGCTGTGAGTTGGGGCAAGGTTGATCCCACGAAGCTTCCCGATGCAGTCGTCTGCTACACGGACACGACCATCGCGATGCCGTTGCTCACGCACTACGCGCTGGCGAAGCGCAAGCCGCGCAAGTTGAAGCGCCTCTACGATCAATTGCCCAAGATGATGAAGGCGTTGACGAAGGAATACTTCGCGCACAACAAAGTGAAGATGCTCGACGGCAGCGAACCGAAGTTCTGATCGTCAGACAAGCAATTGATTCAAGCGAAGGCGACCTCCAGGTCGCCTTCGTGTTTTTTTGATCCAGAAATCTTCAACACACGTTACTCCCCACTCGACTTTCGAGCGGCTCACGGCTATTTAATCGCCCACAAATGAAAGTCGTTATTTTCTGTGGTGGGCAACAACACGTCTTCGCGAGCAGATGACATTTCGTTTGAGCACCCATTAAGATGAGCCAGACGAAATCAAAGATCATCACCGTCATTCCGGTCTATAACGGTGAGGCGTTCATTGTGCAGACGCTCCAATCACTGGCAAACCAGACATTGCGCCCAGACCGCGTGATCGTGCAGGACAATCGCTCCACCGACAACACCGAGCGGCTCGTCAAGGAATTCAAGCCCATCAAAGTCGAGTGGCGGCAGCACGAGGCAAACCTAGGTTGTTTTGGGAATTGCAATCGTGGACTCGAATACGCCACGGAAACAGAATATCTCCACCTGATTTGCGCCGACGACATGGTAACACCGGAATACTACGCCACGCTGACGCGTGCGCTGGATGACTGCAAAGGATTCGGCCTCGGCTACGTGCTCGATGAACGGATTGACGAGAACAACCGGCGTTTGAGCCTTTCCGCCAAAGTCACCGGCGAGATCGAAGTGCAGGACGTCGGAGAATTCCTCCGCGAAAAATCCGAGATCGCGAATCAGGCGTTCAGCGGTTCGCTGCTCAAGACTCATTATCAAGAAGTGCCCTGCCGGTTCTGGATGGACCTGCCCATCCTTGCGGACATGATGTTCTGGGCCGAATTTGGGAAACACTGCAAGAAAATCGTGCGCGTGCATCAGCCGCTGGCGCAGTATCGCTGGCACGGCGCAAACGGCACCTCGAACTTCGCGCCGGAACTCCAGTCGCTCGTGCTGGATGAATGGCGCATCATGCAGGCGATTGAGAAATTGCGCGGTTCGCCCGGCGGTTTTGTGCGGCAGTTCAAGCTCAAGGGGTTGTTCGGTGTCCGCTCCGGCATCAAGGCCAAGCGTTTTCGCGAGCAGGGCAATCCCGCCTACTCGCGACAGATTGCACAAGCGGCGCGGGAAATCAGCGGGCCGCTGGCGTGGTACATGGCGCAGGTGATCGTCCACGCCCGCGATGTGCTGGTGTACAAACTCGGCGGTCGCAAGAAACATCCCAAGAATATTTACGGGTGATCTAGGTGAAAGAATTTCCATCCGTGACGAACCCACAAGACCAACAGATTAAAACCCGACAGGAGACGCACTGTCGTCTCTGTGGAGAACTAGGCGAGTTGCTTTATGACAAGGTTCAAGACCGGGTATTCGGAACGTCGGGTGAATGGAGTCTCAAGAAATGTCCGAAGCCCGAATGTAGTTTGGTATGGCTAGACCCGGTGTTGACTGAAGAATGTATAGGCCAAGCCTACAAAAACTACTACACGCACAATCAACCCACGCCACTGGCAGGCTTGGTGAATAAAGCATATTGGACGGTTTGGAAAAGCTACCTTCGCCATAGGTTTGGTTACATAAAGGGCACAGGCCCCGCATGGACAACGCTACTCTGGCCGCTGGCACTCTTGCATCCGGGCGGGCGGGCGGAACTAGATTCTGCGTCAATGTACTTGCCTGCTCGGAACACAGGAGCACGCGTGTTAGATGTTGGATGCGGGAGCGGCATACTGTTGGAACGCATGCAGTCCCTAGGATGGGATGCGGAAGGTTTGGAAATAGATGCAGCCGGTGCCGAAGCAGCACGCACACGAGGAGTTAAGGTAAGAATTGGAACATTGCACGCGCAACAATACCCACCGGGTCACTTCGACGCTGTCCACATGTCTCAAGTCATCGAGCATGTCCATGAACCTTTGGAGATACTTGCAGAGTGCAACCGCATTCTCAAACCCGGCGGTAAATTAGTGATCACGACCCCGAATGTTGAAAGCTGGGGGCACAAACAATTCAGTGGAGACTGGGCTTATTTGGATCCTCCAAGACATTTGTGCTTGTTCAACAGACGCAACTTGAGCGCAGCCGCAACGAGTCAGGGATTTCGCACAGAACAAATCTTAACAACTGTGCGTGCTGTTTGGGTTGCTGGCGCCATGAGCGGACAGATCAGGCGGAATGGCGAAATTGATATGGCGAATTTCCATAAAGCGGGCTGGCTCGTTTACGGGTTGATTTATCAGCTCCGCGAACGATTTGCTCTTCTGCGGAATGCCGATGCGGGTGACGATCTTCTCCTCATCGCGACAAAAAATTGATGAGAGTGAATTGAATTATTGAGGAATCAAATACGATGAGCATGAATTGGCGAGTAACAAGTTGGCCACCCGAACCGTTGTTGCGTTCTTATGGCCTCATACCCCGTGACGGCAGCGTGTTGGATGTCGGTTGCTGTGGACTTCATCAGATTCGGATTAGCGAGCATCTGAGTCTGACCAAACTCAAGCATTTCGGTGTGGACTATTGCGAGCCTGAAAACGCGCCATCCGGCTTCACCTTTCGGAAAACAGACCTAAACAAAGATCCGCTTCCATTTGCCGACGACACTTTCGATTTTGTCGTCGCGCGCCATGTGATCGAACACCTGCAACGTCCGGTGGAATTTTTTGCTGACTGTGCGCGCGTCTGTAAGCCTGGCGGACTGATGTATTTTGAAGCTCCCTCGGAACGCTCCTTATGGCTGCCGGGAATGCCATTCAATCATGACGACTTTTACAGCCTGTCGTTTTTTGATGATCCAACCCATTGCTTTAGACCTTGGACTCCGCAGGCATTTCACCGCATCTCCCGATATTATGGGTGTGAGCCTTTGAAAACGGGACGACTTTTCTCTTGGATACACCGACTACTTTCTCCCGCGACAATTCCATTCTGTTTGCTCACCAAACATCCACTCTTGGAAACATGCGTCTGGCAGACCATCGGCTGGGCAAGTTATCTAATCGTCCGCAAACCCGAAAAGGTGAACGGAACGCCAGCATTCAATTATTACATTCCGGGACGTGCCTATAAAATCCGTGCCAGCTATCGCTTGCCAGACAATCCGAGAGATGTGTGTTTGGATTGAGCTTCTAATTCAGCGAAATCCAACTGCAAAAACGATTTACATTGACAATCCATCTCCAAATGTTTTTAATGACGATGTCCCGTCCGGAAAACTCAGAACAAATCCAACTGCCTCCAAAAATCACAATTGTATGCAACTATCATCTTTTCCCTCAATTCAACGAAGCACACTACTTCTCGGTGCTCTCGCACTTGGCATTACGTTCGAGTCGCGAGCGGTGACTGTCGTTTTACAACAGCCCACAGCTACCTTTTCCCAATCTCTGGGGGATGATTTTTCCGTAGCTAGGGCCATCAACGGCACTGTTGCAGATAATCTGGGCTGGGCAGTAGCCAGCACTGTCTTTGGGCCGATTCCATCCCAGACCGCAGTGTTTGAGACAGCATCGAATATCGGTTTTGGTGGTGGCAGCATCCTTACTTTTACACTGACTCAAACGCATTCTGTCAACTTTCAGCATACGTTAGGTCGTTTCAGACTATCGGTCACAACAGATGACCGAAGCCTCTTTGCCGATGGATTGGCTTCAGGTGGCGACGTTACGGCCAACTGGATTGTTCTCACTCCCGGAACGATAAGTTCAGCGAACGGCGCAACTCTTGGCGTTCTTGGTGATCAGTCCATCCTAGCAAGCGGCTTCTCACCTGATACCGACACCTACACAATCACAGCGTTGACAGCACTAACCGGAATTACTGGAGTCCGCCTTGAAGCACTTGAACACCCGTCATTACCCCAAAGTGGCCCTGGACGGCAGTCGATAAATGGGAACTTTGTATTATCAGAATTTGGGGTTGACGTAACTGCTGTTCCAGAGCCGTCGAGCTTTGCTTTGATTAGCATTGGCTGCCTGTTGCTGAAGTTGCGCAAAAAAAATTGACACACGGCAAAGCCAGGGAACGAACAGTAGCATTCATTTCGATTCAGCCACCATCGCTCCCAATCCTCGCCTCAAGTCATACTCCGGCTTCCAGCCCAGCGCGCGCAACCGCGTGGAATCTCCCACCACAAACCCCATTGGGTCTTCGGCGGGTTCGGCTGGCGTTACGACAAGTTCAGGTCGTCCCAGCAAGCCCGCCAGCGTTTGCGCCAGTTCTAAAATCGTGACGCCGATCCCAGGGCAGATATTGATCGCACCCGCAAACCGCTGATCCACCACGGTCATCAAGGCGTTGGCAACGTCGGTGACATAGACATAGTCCTTAGTGCTGGCGGGCGTTTTGAGCGTGATTTTTTCTCCAGCCTTCAGTTTTTGGATGATGGAACTGCACAGTCGTCCGGGATGTTCGCCCACTCCGTAGGCATAGAACACGCGCGGCCAACAGAGTGAAAATCCGGCTCGCCGGGATTCCTCTTCCAGAAAGAGGCGCAGTTGGTTTTTCGCGGTCGGATACGGGCCGATGGGTTTGAGTGGGGTGCGGTCTTCGACGAGAGGTTGTCGGCCCAGTTCGTATTCGATGCAAGTGCCCAAGGAGACAACATGCCGCACGCCTCGCTCAACCGCGCCCGTCAGAAATGTCTTACTCCACTCGAAGCAGTCAAAGTGCTGAGGTGAATCGTAAGCCACTTTGGGAGCCGTCACCCATGCCGCGTGAACACAGGTTTCCGGTGCGAACGCGACGATCTTATCCCAAGGCGGCTCGGCAATGCTTCCCCGCAACCAAGTCATGTTGGCTGGAGTTGATGAATCGGTTACCACGGGAGCATCGGGGCGAACCAAGGCGGCGATTTGATGTCCATGCGCCAGCGCTGCCTTGGCAAAGGCGGCACCTATGAAGCCCGACGCTCCAGTGAGGAGAATTTTCATGGGCAGATGGATATAACAACGTCCACCGTGGTGCGAGTGCTGTTTTGGAGGAATTAAGGATTGATTTGAAGTTATCGCCAAATAAAATTTGGCTTCTTGAAAACTCGTTCCAAGGAAACACTGGGAGGCGGCGCTCTGGCCGTTTAAGAAACTGCGTGCAGACACAAACTCCACCCAACCGACCGACTCAAGCCGTTATCCTCGCAGGCGGGCGCGGTGAGCGGATGCGTCCGTGGACGGATCTGCGGCCCAAACCCATGATCGAGATCGCGGGCAAGCCGTTCTTGGAGCATTTGATCGTGATGTTGCGGGGACAGGGTTTTAAGCGGGTTTTGTTGTTGCTCGGATATTTGCCGGACACGGTTAAAGAATACTTCGGTGACGGAAGTCGGTGGAACATGCAGATCGAGTATTCGGTGACGGGCGTGGATGATTTGACCGGGCAACGTCTCAGGCTGGCTTCGGACAAGGTGGATGATTGTTTTCTGCTGCTCTATTGCGACAACTACTGGCCCATGCAGATGGATCGGATGTGGGAACGCTTTCTCGCCGCAAATGTTCCGGCCATGCTCACGGTCTATACCAACAAGGATGATTACACCAAGGACACGTTAAAGGTGGACGAGATGGGGTTGATCTCT
This sequence comes from Verrucomicrobiota bacterium, assembly GCA_031384405.1. GTDB lineage: Bacteria > Verrucomicrobiota > Verrucomicrobiia > Limisphaerales > JADLHS01 > JADLHS01. The sequence continues at coordinate 17,127 of JANNAO010000533.1, forward strand.
CATTACGACAAAAAACGTCAGACACCCGGATTGAAGGGCACGGAGATCAGTTACGCCATCCTTCGCAAGGAACTCATCGCGCGCCTCCCGGACGGCAATGTGTCATTCGAGGAATCCCTGTTCCCGGTGTTGGCCCAGCAACGTCAGTTGGCGGCTTATGTCACGGATCACCGCTATTACAGCATCGGCGGTCTCGCTCGCTTGCCTCTCACGGAGATTTTTCTAAGTCGTCGCCCCGCCATCATTCTGGATCGGGATGGTGTGTTGAATGAAAAAGCACCGCGCGCGGAATACGTCAGGACGTGGAGCGAGTTCAAATGGCGTCCAGGTGCGAAAGAATCATTGCGCTTGCTTAATGAAGCCGGGTTTCGCGTGATCATCGTGTCCAATCAGGCAGGCATTGCAAGAGGCGCGATGACCGAGGCAGCATTGAAAGACATTCACCTCCAGATGGTGCGAGAAGCCGAGCAGAGCGGCGGACGGGTGGATGCGATCTATTATTGCCCGCAC
>JANNAO010000118.1:0-15109 GCA_031384405.1 Verrucomicrobiota bacterium
GCCGAACCAGCCGCAAGCACCGGGATGTTTGAGCCGACTCACGTCGGCTGCTACGCCTGGATTATTTACTTCTCCATCCAAAGCGTGTGGTCAGCGGCCAATAGACGAAGAACTCTTTCCCGATGATGTAATCCATGTCCACATCGCCAAAGAAGCGGGAGTCCAGGCTGTTGCCGGTGTTGTCGCCCATGACCATGAAGTGATTGGAGCGCACTTGGTATTCGTTCTCCTCTAGGAACAGAACCATCGGCGCATGGCCTGAAAATAAATTGTCCGGGTCTTTGCTCGCCTGACTCGTGGCATAGACGTTTTCAAAATGCGGTGTGGTGTGATCCAGTCGCTTGCCATCAATCAAGAGATGTTGATCCGGGCCGATCTTCACGCGTTCGTTTCTCATGGCGACCATGCGTTTGATGTAGAACTGATCGTCCGGCATCCGCCAGTCATTGCGTCTGCTGGCATCAATGCCCGCCGTGGCGAACACAGCGATCTCCCCGCGCCTGGGCTTGCGGAAATTATACGTGACTCGATCCACGAATAGATGGTCGCCCGCCTGAATCTTCATGCGAACGACCGTGTCGCCTTTTTTGAAAACGACGCCACGATTCAGCCCGGCGCGATCTGGCAAGGTGCTCTGGCCGTAGTCGGGCGGGAAAAAGATGAGGTGTGTTTTGCCGCCGATGGTGAGCGTCTGCCAGAAGTTGATGATGCGGATGCCGAACGGTTCGCTGACTTGTTCCAGCGTTCCATCCACCTTGGCTTTGACTTCGAGGTAGGAGATTCCAGCGAACCAATCTTTGACGCGTTCGATGCCGGTGGGGAAAACCAACGCATCGCGTTTCTGCGCCTGTTCATCCGCATAACCCGGCCGCATCTGTCGGTGATGCGTCATGTCCGGCGTGGAAACGACACCGTAAAGCGACGGCTGCATCGAGCCAGTGGGAATCTTGAACGGTTGAACGAAGAACGTGCGGATGCCCATCGCCACTGCGAGCGCGACGAGAAAAACTTCCACATTCTCGCGATAGCTGGCGTTCGGATATTTCTTGAGCCACTTGTCTGCTGCTTCGTCCGTCTTCTGCATCAACTTGAACAACTCTTCCTTCTTGATGCTAGAATGGATGGCGGTGTTCAACTCGGTCAGCGACGCGGAAACTGTCTCGATGGCTTGCGGTGAAAGGATGTCGCGTTGCGCGTCGAGCATGTGGCGGACGTGCTTGCGCATCGTGGTAGCGTGGCGAACCGTGCGGGAGATGAACCAGCGGTAATTCATGGTCGAGAGTCCAGGGTCCAGGGTCGAGAGCCGGAGAATCGTGGTCGTTCGAGCGGCCTCGGTGCTGGCCCTCGACTCTCGACCTTCGACTCTAGACTCGTTGTCATGATTTGAGCACTTCGATGAACGCTTCCTGCGGGATGTTCACGTTGCCGATGGATTTCATGCGCTTCTTACCTTCCTTCTGCTTATCGAGCAGCTTGCGTTTGCGCGACACGTCACCGCCGTAGCATTTCGCCGTCACGTCTTTGCGGAAGGCACTAATGCTTTCGGACGCAACAATCTTGCCGCCGATGGCTGCTTGAATCTTGATCTGGAATTGCTGGCGCGGGATGACTTCCTTCAACTTCTCCGCGAGCGAGCGACCTCGACCTTCAGCTTTCGTGCGATGCACGATGCACGAGAACGCATCCATCGGCTCGGAGTTCACGAGCAAGTCCAGCTTCACCATGTCGGATTCCATGTAGTCATCCGGCTCGTAATCCATCGAGCCGAAACCGCGCGTGATGCTTTTGATGCGGTCATGGAAATCAATCAGGATCTCGTTCAACGGGATCAGACTCGTCAACATCACGCGACGCGAATCCAACGTCTCCGTGTGATCCATGTTGCCGCGCTTCTCAGAGATCAACGACATCATGTCGCCGATGTTTTCGTTCGGACAGATCACGAACGCCTTCACCATCGGCTCTTCGATCTTCTGGATGTAAGTTGCGTCCGGCAGGAACGCAGGATTGTCCACTTCCTTCATCGTGCCGTCCGAAAGATAAACCTTGTACACCACGCTCGGATACGTGGCGATAATGTCCATGTCGTACTCGCGACGCAGCCGCTCCTGCACGATCTCCAAGTGAAGCAATCCAAGGAAGCCGCAACGGAAACCAAAGCCGAGTGCCACGGAAGTTTCCGAGGAATAAACGAACGCAGAATCGTTCAGCTTCAATTTCCCCATCGAAGTCTTGAGCTGTTCGTAGTCCGCCGTGTTGATCGGATAAATTCCGCTGAACACCATCGGATGAATCTCTTTGAAGCCGGGCAGTTCGCCGGAAGGATTCCGCGCATCGGTGATCGTGTCCCCCATCTTCACGTCACCCGCGCTCTTGATGTTGGCCGTCATGTAACCGGTTTCGCCCGTCTCCAAACGATCCCGCTGATACGGCTTGGGATTGAAACTACCGACTTCCTTCACTTCAAAATTTTGTCCTGAGTGCAGCAACTTCACCATCATGCCGGGCTTCAACTCGCCGTTGAACACGCGCACATGCGTCACGACTCCCTTGTAAGTGTCGTAATACGAATCGAACGCCAGTGCCTGCAAACTTTTTTCGCCTGTCGGACTCGGGGGCGGCACGCGAGCAACGATGGCTTCGAGAATATCTTCGATGCCGATGCCCTGTTTGGCACTGCACGGAATCGCCCATTCCGCTGGCACCGCGAGTACGTCTTCCAACTGCTGCAACGCCATCGGCACATTGGCGTGACCGAGATCAATCTTGTTGATCACCGGAATGATCGTGAGATTCAACTTCGCCGCGAGATGGTAGTTGGCGACCGTCTGCGCTTCCACACCTTGCGCCGCATCAATCACCAGCAACGCGCCTTCGCACGCGCTCAAGCTGCGGGAAACTTCATACGCGAAGTCCACATGACCGGGCGTATCAATCAAGTTCAGCTCGTACGTCTCGCCATTCTTGGCCTTGTAAAGCATCGTGACCGGATGCGCCTTGATGGTGATGCCGCGCTCCTTCTCCAAGTCCATGGCGTCAAGCAACTGCTCCGACATGTCGCGCGTGGCGATCGTGCCGGTCATGTGCAACAAGCGATCCGAAAGCGTCGTCTTCCCGTGGTCAATGTGGGCGATGATACTGAAATTACGTATATGTGCGGCGTCCATCTAAAATCTCTTGGGCTTAATCCGACGACCTATTTGATTTTGCTACTGCGTCGTCACCCCGATGCTGTTTTCGGGGTTACTCTTAACCAGGGAAGCGAGTCCCCAACCAGAGCGCGACAGAGTAAGGGGAAAGCGCGGGAAGAAAAGGAAATTAGAGTTGTCGCAGCGAGTGAGTTGAGGAAATGAATTGAGCCGCCGGTTCGTCGTCCCTATGCTGGGAAGGGTCGCGCGAGTAGCTCAATTGGATAGAGCGTCGGTCTCCGAAGCCGAAGGTTGTGGGTTCAATTCCCGCTTCGCGCACCATTCATCCAGAATGAATCTGAATCGTCACAGCACATTAACTTTATCCAGCGCGTCCGTTTGTCCTATCCTCCCAACGCATGAGTGAGCCTCGTCAGAAATTGCGAGTGTTGTTTGTCTGCACCCAGAACAAGGTCCGCAGCCTGACGGCGGAGCATCTGTATCGTGAGCGGCCCGACCTGGACGTTCGCTCCTGCGGCACGGCGGCGTTTGCCAAGAATCAACTCACGGAAGAAGTGATGAAGTGGGCGGACATGGTTTTTATCTTTGACGAATTGCAGGCGGAGGTGATCGAGAAAAAATTTGGCAAAGACGCGTTTGGCAAAGAGATCATCAGCCTCGGTCTGGCGGACATCTACCAATACAAGAGCGAGAGCCTCGTCTTGAAACTCACGGCGAAGATCGAGCCGTATCTCGGACGACCCAACGCAAAGTCTGCGGTGATCAAGCGGCGTCCCACAATCACAACGAAGTCCGCTTCATCCGGCACGACTCGGTTTTACAAGAAAGGGTCACGCTCGTTGATGTCAAAGTTATTGTCGGCAGTGGGAGTGAAAGAGAAGAGTCGCAAAAGCGCGGAATGATTTTCTCAGGAACGGCGTCCGCAAACGCGCGAGATTGCCCTGAAAATACATGGAAATTGTGCTTGCGCGGAAATGCTTAAAACCTTTTATTCGCAGCGAGTCGAGTGACTTTAACGCACAACTAAACCAAACAAACAACATCACACACTATGGCAAAAGCATTGTCCAAATCCCAAGTGGCGGCTGAAATCGCCGAGAAAGCAGGCCTCACGAAAAAGCAGGCGGCTGAGATTCTCGAGATTGTTGCACAGCTCGCTTACAAAAACGCGAAAAACACTTTCACCTTGCCCGGCATCGGCAAGCTCGTGCTGGTGAATCGCAAGGCGCGTCTCGGTCGTAATCCGGCCACGGGCGAGCAGATCCAAATCCCGGCCAAGCGCGTCGTTAAATTCCGCGTGGCCAAGGCTTGTAAAGACGCCATCCTCGGCGCCAAGTAATCCGCAAACTTTTCAAAAGGCACTCCGCGAACCGGAGTGCTTTTTTGTTTCTTAATGGCGATCCTCCTGCAAATAAAAAACAGGCGCACGGTCTGTGCGCCTGTTTTGATTTCAGCAACTCTGTGCCGATGACCGATCACTTCTGGGCGAACGCCCGTGAGACTTCGAGCTGAAAGCTTTTGTCGGTCTTGGTGACTTCGACGGAGTAGCCTTTGGTGGTGGCCCATTCCTTGAGCAGCGTCGCGCGGGTTTCACTCGGGGTTGAAACGCGTTGGCCTTCGGCAGCTTTTTTCTGCGCGACTTCGAGCCATTTCTGATCGGCCTCGCTCGGAGTTCCGGCGAATGTGATCCCAGCGGTGAGCAATAATGCAGATACGTATGCGGTCAATTTCTTCATGTGTTTCTATCTCCTTGTTTGCCGCGATGCGGCGTTGTCTTTGTTTGGCAGCTTTGATGCCAGCGGAGTTATTGCAGGAAACAGCGCGAGAACGCGTGGTTTGAGGTCAGGTCAATCCGCAAACAGGACAGCGTGTCGCGGAATTCACCGAGCCGCCAGCACCAGCGCAATCGCCCCGATGACCAGCGCGATGAGCCAGATCGCCATCACTGCGGTGGATTTGGAAAGCCCGGCGCGAACGAGGCGATGGGAGAGATGATTCGTGTCGCCGATGTAGAAGGGTTGTCCCTTGCGCCAGCGGATCAACACCACCCAGGCGAGATCACCGAGCGGCACGGCCAGGACGAGCAGAGGCGAGATGATCGCGAGGCGGTTCGGTTGATCGCGATTGATGAAGTGCGGGAGGATGGCCAGCACGGCGAGCAGATAACCGGCGAGATGACTTCCCGAATCGCCGAGGAACGCGCGCGCCTTCGGGAAATTATGCGGAAGAAATCCCAGCAACGCGCCGCAAGTCAGCATCGCGATGATCGTCACGAGATATTGCCCGTGAAACGCCGCTACGAGAGCGAACAATCCCGCGCCGATCGCGCCCAAGCCGGAGCAAAGACCATTCATGTTATCCATGAAGTTGAAAGCGTTGATCACTGTGAGCAGCCAGAGGATCGTAACGACGTAACTGAACGCGAGGTTAGGGATGAACAACGTGATGCGCACTCCAGCCCAGGCGACGATGAATGCGATGAGCAGTTGCCCGGCGAATTTTTGTGCGGGACGAAGTTCATGTTTATCATCTAACAAACCGAGGAGAGTCATGCCCACCGCGCCGAACGAGATGGCGGCAAGTTGCCACGCGCGTTTGCTCAAACCATGCAGCAGCGGTGCTGACGTGCTCTCGCCGAAGAAATTAAATTTCAACAACACCGTCGCGATCATCAGCGGCACAAGCAAACCCGTGAGAACGGCAAGACCACCGGCGAGCGGGATGGACGTGTCATGGATTTTGCGATGTCCCGGATCATCCACCAAGCCGATGCGGACACACCACGCACGCCAGAGCGGAAGAGAGAGGAGCGACGTCACGAGCGCGCCAAGAAACGCAGCGAGATAGACGTTGAAAGGAAAGCTCAGGGCGCGCATTGCGGGCGAAGTCTGCCAAAGCCCGAAATGACTTCAAAGGATTTGCTTCGGAAGGAGGGATTGAGGGGACGTTCACCTTCCTCATTGCAACTCATAATTCATCACCGAAAGCCCATAGATGGCGGCGGTGTCGCTGCGGAGGACGAGGTTTCCCAACGTGACGGGCAACGCGCCTGAGCCGAGGATGAGTTCCATTTCTGCGGGCGTGAAATCTCCTTCCGGCCCGATCCAGAGGCACGCGGTTTTCGGCAGACGTTTGTGCGTGTCGCGAAACTTCTGGATGAATTCGCGCGGATGGCGGCTGCCGTTTTGCAAAGAGGCCACGAGCGGCAGTTCAAATTGTTCGCGTCGGGCGAGGAGGTTTTTCAACGAGACGGGCGGTTCAATCTTCGTCAGCCACGGCGAGCCGCATTGTTTGACGGCTTCGATGGCGACGGGTTGGAGCTTGGCGGCTTTGTCAGGCGCGGAACGTTCGTCCACATGAGCGATGACGCGTTCAGTGAGCAGCGGGACGATGCGTGCCGCGCCGAGTTCGGTGGCTTTCTGCACGATGTAATCCAGTGCCTTGGGCTTGGGCATGGCTTGGATCAGCGTGATCTGGCAGGGTAGCGGCGGTGAAAATATTTTCTTGAGCGCGGCCAACGTGACGTTGCGCTTGGTGACTTCGCGGACTTCGCAATCAATCACATTCCCCGCACCATCAAGAACGGTGACGCGCTCGCCAACTTCAACTCGCAACACACGCGCGGCGTGATGCGCTTCGTTTTCGGGAAGCTGGATGATGTCGCCGCGACAGAGTTCGGGCGGGAGATAAAAGCGGTGCATGTGGATTCAGGCGCTTTAGCCTTATGGCGTAACGAGTCGCACGGAAGGGAAGAACGTCCGCACCCGGCGCGGGTCGCGCGTGAGCAGTGGGAGATGCGCCACATAAGCGTGTGCGCCAATGAAGAAATCCGGCAAAGGCCGAGCCTTCTTGCCACCCGCGCGCCGGTATTTGTCAAACGCCTTGCCCGCTTGAAACGCCGCATTGATAGGCAACGGCAAATAAGTGAACGCAGAAAGGCGATGCTCCAATTCTTTTTGAGTGTCGAATTTGACCGCGAGTTCTGCGAAGACAATTGTATCGTAGGCAACGGGACCTTCATCCGCCCAAAGTTCGATTTGTTCGCTAGACCACTCGAACCACTCCGGGTCCTTGGTGAGAATGTCCGCGATGACGCTGGTGTCCACCAGGATCATGCCGCTCCCCGGGTCAAACGAAGCCAGCTTCCCGTGTCACCCTTGACCTTGCCGCCGCGTAGCAATGCCGCTAATACGCGTTTCCCACGCGTTAGTTTGCTAGCCTTCACCAGAAGCACGCCGTTAGGTTGATCCACAAACTCGACTTCCCGCTGCGGCAATAAACCGTGCTTCCGACGCATGTTCGTAGGAATCGTGACCTGCCCTTTGCTTGTGATCTTCATAGACATACTTTTCTGCTTTCGCTCGTCAAAAGTCAATCTGCGCTATTTGGTTTTGTAGAGGCTGAATTAGGCGGAGGCCGACTTTGTTCCCTCTGCATCAGACGCGGTTCTATGCAGTTTCCCAAAATGATTTATTGCGCACGCTGCTCGTTCCGGTAAAAAATAAACGGATTTTCCGAACGTGTGTTCGGGGGCAAACAACTCAGCGATGAACAGCAGCAAAGTCGAAGGTAATCTGAATCAACCCGTGCGGCTCGGTCCGCCACCCAAACAGGGGCTTTATGACCCGGCGTTTGAACACGATGCGTGTGGCGTCGGTTTTATCGTCAACATCAAGGGGCGCAAATCTCACTCCATCGTTTCGGACGCGTTGCAGATTCTCGTGAACCTCGATCATCGCGGCGCAGTCGGTTGCGAGATCAACACCGGCGACGGCGCGGGTATCTTGATGCAGATGCCGCATGATTTTTTGGTCAAGGCCACAAGCAAGCTGGGCTTCACTCTTCCCGCGTTCGGTCAATACGGCATGGGCATGTTGTTCATGCCGCAAGACAAGATCGAGCGTTCGAGCGTGCAGAAGGCGTTCGAGAAGATCGTTAGCGAAGAGGGACAAACGATTCTCGGTTGGCGCGACATCCCGACGGACAATTCATCGCTCGGTGCGACGGCGCAGAGGTCTGAGCCGTTCATGATGCAGGTGTTCATCGGTCGCGATGCTTCCATCAAAGACGATCTCGCATTCGAGCGGAAACTTTACGTCATCCGCAAAGTTGCCGAGCAGCGGATTCGTTACAGCCCGTTCATGATGGGCGGAAAATGGTTTTATGTATCCAGCCTGTCTGCGCGCACGGCGGTGTACAAAGGCATGTTGATGCCGGAGCAGGTGGGGAATTACTTCCTCGATCTGCGGGATGCGGACATGACTTCCGCGCTGGCACTGGTTCACTCGCGGTTCTCCACGAACACATTTCCAAGCTGGGATCGCTCGCATCCGTATCGCTTCATCGCGCACAACGGCGAGATCAATACGCTTCGCGGCAACGTGAACTGGATGAACGCCGGGCAATCCAATTTTGTTTCCGAAAAATTCGGCAGCGACATGAAGAAGTTGTTGCCCATCATCAATACCGATGGCAGCGACTCTTCGATGTTCGACAATTGCCTGGAGTTGCTCATGCTGTCTGGCCGCGAATTGCCGCACGCGATGATGATGATGATCCCTGAGCCGTGGGAGAATCACGAGAGCATGGATGCGGAGCGCAAGGCGTTCTACGAATTTCATTCGTGCTTGATGGAGCCGTGGGACGGCCCGGCGGCTGTCGCGTTCACGGATGGTTTCCGCATCGGCGCGTGTCTGGATCGCAACGGTCTGCGCCCGTCGCGTTATTACGTGACGAAGGACGACATGGTCATCATGGCGTCGGAAGCGGGCGTCTTGCCCATCGCACCGGAGCGTGTGTTGTCCAAGGGTCGTTTACAACCGGGTCGCATGTTCCTCGTGGACACGATTGAAGGCCGCATCGTCGCCGACGAAGAACTCAAGAAGAAGTACGCCAGCGCGCATCCGTATCGCAAGTGGCTGGATGAACATCACGTCTTGCTGGAGAATTTGCCTGAGCCGACGGAAGGCACGGAAGTCACGCATCGCAAGGTGTTGCAGCGGCAGCAAGCGTTTGGTTACACGTTCGAGGACTTGCGCTTCATCGTCGGCCCGATGGCGAAGGACGGTCAGCAACCGCTCGGTTCAATGGGCACGGACACGCCGCTGGCAGTTCTCTCAAAGAACCCGCAACTGCTCTACAATTATTTCAAGCAACTGTTCGCTCAGGTGACGAACCCGCCAATTGATCCGATCCGCGAAGAGATCGTGACCTCGACGGAGACGATGGTTGGCGCGCGCGGCGGTTTATTGAATCCCACGCCGGAAAGCTGCGCGCTCATCAAGCTGGAGCATCCGTTGCTCACCGATGAACAGCTCGCGAAACTCCGCTACGTGAACCGCGCAGGCTTTCAGGCAGCGACAGTCCCCATCCTGTTCAACGTCAAAGACGGCGCGAAAGGTCTTGAGACGGCGATGCAGAAAATGTTCGCCGAAGCGGACAAAGCCATCGGGCAGGGCGCGAGTATTTTGATCCTGTCAGATCGCGGCGTGTCGTCGGAGCTTGCGCCCATTCCCGCTCTGCTGGCTGTGGCGGGATTGCATCATCATCTCATCCGCATGGGCACGCGTTCGAAGTGCGGACTCGTTCTCGAATCCGGCGAGCCGCGCGAGGTGCATCACTTCGCATTGCTCATCAGTTACGGCGCGAGCGCGATCAATCCGTATCTCGCCTACGACACGATTGATGATCTCATCGCCGAGAAGATGCTGGAGAACACCGACCACAAGACGGCGGTGAAGAAATTCATCAAGGCCGCGATCAAAGGCGTGGTCAAGACAATGGCCAAGATGGGCATCTCCACGGTGCAGAGTTATCGCGGCGCGCAGATTTTTGAAGCCGTCGGCATCAACAGCGATGTGGTGGGCAAGTATTTCACTGGCACCGCTTCGCGCATTCAGGGCATCGGCATTGAGGTCATCGCCGAGGAAGCACTCGCGCGGCATCGTCGCGCGTTCCCGCCAGTTTCGGTCAATCCTGAACTCGAAGCGGGCGGCCAATATCAATGGCGCGACGGCGGGGAACAGCATCTGTTCAATCCGCAGACGATCCACAAACTCCAGATCGCCTGCCGCCTCAACAGCGAAAAAGTTTATCGCGAGTATGCCGACCTGTTGAATGACCGCGCCAAGACGCTTTGCACATTGCGCGGTTTGTTGGATTTCAAGTTTGTCGAGAACGCGATTCCGCTCGAAGAAGTTGAATCCGTAGAGAGTATCGTGAAGCGTTTCAAGACGGGCGCGATGAGTTACGGCTCGATCTCGAAGGAAGCGCATGAAGCGCTCGCTGTGGCGATGAATCGCCTTGGTGGACGCAGCAACACGGGCGAAGGTGGCGAAGACCCGGCGCGTTATGTTCTCGAAGCGAATGGCGACTCGAAGAATTCCGCGATCAAGCAGGTCGCGAGCGGACGCTTTGGTGTGACGAGCAATTACCTCGTCAACGCAAAGGAGCTTCAGATCAAGATGGCGCAGGGCGCGAAGCCCGGCGAAGGCGGCGAACTGCCCGGCAAGAAAGTGTTCCCGGACATCGCCAAGACGCGCGGCACGACGGCGGGCGTCGGTTTGATTTCGCCGCCGCCGCATCATGACATTTACTCCATCGAAGATTTGGCGGAGTTGATCCACGACCTGAAAAATGCAAACCGCAATGCACGCATCAGCGTGAAGTTGGTGAGTGAAGTCGGCGTAGGCACCGTCGCGGCGGGCGTGGCGAAAGCGCACGCGGACGTGGTGCTGATCTCCGGTCACGACGGCGGCACAGGCGCATCGCCGCTCTCGTCCATCAAACACGCAGGCGGACCGTGGGAACTTGGTCTGGCCGAGACGCACCAGACGCTCGTGTTGAACAATCTGCGCAGCCGTATCTATGTCGAGACGGATGGTCAGTTGAAGACCGGTCGAGACGTGGCGATTGCGGCGTTGCTTGGCGCGGAAGAATTTGGTTTCGCGACCGCGCCGCTCGTGGTGCTGGGTTGCATCGTGATGCGTGTGTGTCATCTCAACACCTGTCCGGTCGGCGTCGCGACTCAAGACCCGAAACTGCGCGAGCGGTTCTCCGGCGATCCGGCGCACGTCGTGAATTTCATGCGCTTCATCGCGATGGAACTTCGCGAGATCATGGCCAAGCTCGGCTTCCGCAAACTTGAAGACATGGTGGGACGCACGGACAAATTGATTCCGTGGAAAGCCATCGAGCATTGGAAAGCGAACGGCTTGGACATCACGCCGATCTTGCATCAGCCCGATGCTGGCCCTGAAGTGGGACGTTTCCGCCAGCAGGATCAGGATCATGGCCTCGACAAATCGCTCGACGTGACGAAGCTGCTCGACCTCTGCAAACCTGCGATCGAGCGCGGCGAAAAAGTTCGCGCCGAACTCCCGATCAAAAACGTGCATCGCGTCGTCGGCACGATCACCGGCAGCGAGATCACGAAGAAGCACGGGCCGAATGGATTGCCGGAGGACACCGTGCAACTCAAGTTCAACGGCAGTGCCGGGCAGAGTTTTGGTGCGTTCACGCCCAAGGGCATGACGCTCGAACTTGAAGGCGATGCGAACGATTACTTCGGCAAGGGACTGAGCGGCGGCAAACTGATCGTTTATCCGCCGAAGGCTTCGACGTTCAAGGCTGAAGAGAACATGATCATCGGCAACGTGGCGCTTTACGGTGCGACGGGTGGTGAGATTTTTGTGGGCGGCATGGCGGGCGAACGGTTCGCTGTGCGTAACTCTGGCGTGAATGCAGTCGTCGAATCAGTCGGCGATCACGGTTGCGAATACATGACGGGCGGTCGCGTGGTGATTCTCGGCAAGACCGGTCGCAACTTCGCGGCGGGCATGTCCGGCGGCATCGCTTACATCCTAGACGAGGCCGGAGATTTTGCCGGTCGTTGCAACATGGAACTCGTGGCGTTGGAGAAGTTGACTGAGACGGACGAGATCGAAGAACTGTGGAAGCTCATCCAACGTCATCAGACTTACACCAAGAGCGAACGCGCGGCGATGATCTTGGCCGACTGGAAAAACTTTATGCCGAAGTTCGTGAAGGTGATGCCGCAGGATTACGCGCGCGTGCTGGCGTCGCTCAAGAAAGTGCAATCACAAGGCCTCAGCGGCGACGAAGCGATCATGGCGGCGTTCGTGGAAAACGTGAAGGGCGGGCACTGAGTTATAACAGATGAAATTCAACGCAAAGTCGCAAGGAACGCAAAGTCGCCAAGAGTCTCAATGCTCTAGCGCGATTGTTTTACTGCGCCTTTGCACCTTTGCGCCTTTGCGTTAAAAAAGTTTTTACAAAGATCAAACATGGGAAAGCCAACAGGATTTTTAGAGTTTAATCGTGAGTTGCCGAAGGATCGCTCGCCGCTGGGGCGCGTCGCGGACTACAAGGAATTTCACGAACACATGCCGGAAGCCGACCTGAAGAAGCAGGGCGCGCGTTGCATGGATTGCGGGATTCCGTTCTGCCACACCGGCCAGCTCGTGAGCGGCATGGCGAGCGGCTGCCCGATTCACAATCTCATTCCTGAATGGAACGATCTCGTCTATCGCGGGCTGTGGAAGGAAGCGTTGGATCGGTTGCACAAGACGAACAACTTCCCGGAATTCACCGGTCGCGTCTGTCCTGCGCCGTGCGAAGGCTCATGCGTCCTCGGCATGAACGAGCCGGCGGTCACGATCAAGAACATCGAGGTCAGCATCATTGATCACGGTTGGGAAAATGGCTGGGTCGTGGCTGAACCGCCGAAGAAGCGCACCGGCAAACGCGTTGCCATCGTCGGTTCTGGCCCTGCGGGTTTGAGCGCGGCGGCGCAACTTAACAAGGCGGGGCATCTCGTCACGGTGTTTGAACGCGCGGATCGTCCCGGTGGTTTGCTCATGTATGGCATCCCCAATATGAAGCTCGATAAGAAAGAAGTCGTGCTGCGCCGGATTGAGTTGTTGGAGAAGGAAGGCGTCAAGTTTGTCTGCAACACCGAGGTTGGAAAAAATCTTCCTGCCGAGAAGTTGCTGAAGGATTTTGACGCAGTGATCCTCGCGACGGGCGCGACCAAGCCGCGCGACCTGCCGATTCCCGGACGCGAATTCAAAGGCGTCCATTTCGCGATGGAGTTTTTGACTGCGAACACCAAAGCGGTTTTAGATTCGCACAAGAACGGTGGTTTCATTGATGCGACCGGTAAGGATGTCGTTGTCATCGGTGGTGGCGATACCGGCACGGACTGCGTCGGCACTTCGATGCGGCACGGGTGCAAATCGCTCGTGCAGCTTGAGATCATGGCGCAACCGCCGCTCGAACGCGCAGCGAACAATCCGTGGCCCGAATGGCCCAAGACATACAAAATGGATTACGGTCAGGAAGAAGCCGCGGCGAAGTTCGGTGCTGACCCGCGCGTGTATCTCAAGACCGCGACGAAGTTCGAGGCGGACGCGCACGGTCACGTCAAAGCAGTTCACGTCGTGGATGTGGTGTGGAAGGCGAACGACAAAGGTCAGTTCGGCCCGCAGCCTGTTCCCGGAACGGAAAAAGTTTTGCCCGCGCAACTCGTGTTGCTGGCGATGGGTTTCCTCGGGCCGGAACAACCGTTGCTCGAAGCCATGAATATCGAACGTGACCCGCGCTCGAATGCGAAAGCAGACTTCGAGAAGTACACGACGAACAACGCCAAGGTGTTTGCGTGCGGTGATTGTCGTCGTGGCCAGAGCCTCGTCGTCTGGGCGTTCAACGAAGGTCGCGGCGCAGCGCGCGAGTGTGACCGCTTCCTGATGGGCAAGACGGATTTGCCGTAAGGCATCCGATCTGCACCGAGAAAAACTGCGTGATCGGTTTTAGATCTATCAACACGGCCGAACTGGAGAAATCCGGTCGGCTGTGTTGTTTTGAGTGGCATCACTGCTTGCCATCCTCACCGTAGAGCCAAGCCACGGAAATCTTCAAACACTTGGCGATAGCTGCAACTTCGTAATCCATGAGGTAGCGGGTTTGACTCTCAATACGAGAAACAGCACTGCGATCCAGAAGAATTCCTTTAGCTGCCAGCCGACCCGCTAAATCATCCTGAGAAACTTCAGGCTGGCAATTCAATCGGGCTTGCCTGATTCGTCGCCCAATTAAATTCCTAGCAGGTGCTGTTCTGGTTTTCTTCATGAAACGCGCTGCGATTACGCGTCTCACCTTTACGGAAACACCGGGCGGCAGCGTGTGGACTCCACACGAAATAAACCTTGCCAGAAATCGTTTGCAGGCTTACAACCGTTCACAGCCAACGGGTCAAGTTCATGAAAATCAAATCTTTCATTCTTCGGGGTGCTGTTCTGGCCATCGTTTCACTACTTCCACAAGTCCACGCCGAGCCGCGAGTGCCTTTGCCTGCGTTGCCTTCGATGGCGTTGGGGTTGTATCACAATCGGTTTGATGAGGCGTATTGGTTCGGAAAGCAACGCAGTGAAACGGCGCAGACAGAGGCGGGGACGTTGGTAGAGTCGTGGTCGGGTTATGCGTTGCAACGGGCGGGCAACAACGTGTCGCCGTTTGTTGTGCCTGCACTCAACGAACGTGGGAACTTGAATGTGGCGTGTGATTTCGGTTCGGTGGGTTTCTGGTTCAAGCCGTATTGGTCGAGTGCGGCGGTGATGGCTGGCAATGCACCGGGCGTGCCGGCGCGGTTGGTGGATTTGGTGGTGTTGGGATCGCAGGACGCGGCGGTGGGTTGGTCGTTGCAGGTTATGCCGGATGGAAATTCTTTGTTGCTCGTGGGTGCAAATGGCGAAGTGGTTCTCCGGTCAGACATCGCATGGAGCGCGGGTGAGTGGCATTGCATTGTTTTGAACTACGGCACGAAGGGCACGGCGTTGTATGTGGATGATGCGTGGGTGGCGGAGGGTGATGTGACGATGGCGTTGCCTGCGGGTTATTCAGGTTTGGTGTTGGGCAGTTCGGTTTTAGGTGGTGAAACGGCG
>JANNAO010000559.1:0-2794 GCA_031384405.1 Verrucomicrobiota bacterium
TCCCACTCCGCTTCCGTCGGTAACCGATAACCGTTGGCCGCCCAATTTGCATAAACCGTCACCTCCCCATTGGTGAACACCTGCGTCAACCCCGCATCAGCGTAATACACCGGAGTCAAACCCGTTTGTTGCGACCGTGCATTGCTCCACTTCACACAGTCATACCAATCTATCATCTGCACTGGATGATTCGCCGCCTTGCCTGCACCTGCATGGACAAAATTGTATCCGGCGTTCGTGGCCCAATTATAGACCGCCTGCCATTGACTGTAGCTTACTAGGTTAGTATCCATGTAAAATGCCGACACCGTCACGGACACGGGGATGGCACCGAGATCGCCATCCAGAGTGTCCCCCATCGTGAACGCACCGGCGGGAATGAGCGCCATGCCGTCGGACGTGGTGATGTTGGTGGTATAGGACACCCCACGCACGCGGTAGAACATCGGCACGCTGACTTGGATCGTGCCATTTGAGTTCACCGTCACCGCGCTCAACCCGGCCCAGTTGGTCTGCCACGGCCCAGACAAAGACGACGACCATTCCACGCTGGCTGCTGTGCCTGGTTGCAAATAGGTGCAGCCTAAGACTCCGTTCTGACTGAACGAACTTATGACGGGCAATTGAGCGGCGGCTGGATGGAGACTGGTGGACAATGCCAGCACTGTTAACAGACAATTAAGTTTGGTTTTCATAGAAGTGGAGATTGGAGTTTGTCGAGTTGGATAAACTGTTTATCCTCTACATCCGCACTTTGGACAAGCCTTTTCCAGCTTGAGTCGTAACTTATTACAAGAGCAAGCATCCGTTTAGCGGTATGGAGAGTTGGGCGGGAGTCTGTTGTCTTGGCGGGCAGTGCCACGGAAGCCAGATTATCGCGTCATTCTCGGAGCCGCCAGCAGCGGAAGCGGGCGGAGTTGACTTTGGAAGCACTGGCGGAGAAGGCGGAACTGCATCCCAACTATCTCGGTCGGGTGGAACGTGGCGAGGAACACGTCTCCCTCATCGCCCTGCGCCGCCTCGCCGCCGCCCTCAAACTCCGTGTGCGTGATCTGGTGGCGGAGATTTGAGCCTGAATTCCGAAACGGTTGAACAGGAAAACGGAGGGAGCAGAGACCCAAGCGGATGGAAATCTGGTGGCTGGATCATTTCTTACCGGCTGGTTGCTCATCCAAGCTGTTCCTTCTCGGTTATCTCTGTTGCCTCCTGTAAATCCTATTTCGGTTTTCGGGTTGAGTGGAAGTAGTTTCAAAATTGTAGGCGACGACGTAAGGAGTCGTCCCGGCTTGATGAACTTCCTGAAGCGCTCCTTACGTCGTGCCCTACAAAGGATTGGTGCGACTTGAAACGGACGCATTCCTCAAACAACGTCTTTGGATTTCGCCGCGTTTAGGATAAGAATTCCCCAGCCGAATGTCTTCCACCCGACAAACAACTGTTCCACCTTGCGTCCTCCACGAAGACGAGCATCTGCTCGTGGTCAACAAGCCTGCCGGTTGGAACACGCACGCGCCGTCGCCTTATGCGGGCGAGGGGATTTACGAATGGTTCAAACATCGCGAGCCACGTTGGTCGAGCCTCGCCATCATCCATCGCCTCGACAAAGAGACGAGCGGCGTGTTGGTCTTCGGCAAGACTGCGATTGCCAATCGTTCGCTCACGGAACAATTCGCCGGGCGCGAGGCGCGGAAGAAATATCTGCTGCTGACGGATCGCGAACCCAAGCAGCGTGAGTTCACCGCCAAATCCAAGATCATCCGCGCGGGTGATCTTTACGTGAGCGGTGTGCATGGGGAGGAGGCGGAAACTCATTTCTCCATTCTTGTAGGAGACGACGTGAGGAGTCTTCATCCCAACAAAGCAAACACTCCGACGACTCCTCACGTCGTCTCCTACAAGCAATTGATTGCCGAGCCGCTCACGGGGCGCACGCATCAGATTCGTGTTCACGCGGCGGAGAACGGTTTCCCGATTCTGGGTGATGCGCTTTATGGTGGCGCAGCGTTCAACCGTGTTTGCCTGCACGCGGCGGAAATTGTTTTCAAGCATCCCGCTTCTGGCGACGAGGTGAAGTTCACTGCGC
The DNA here is from genome assembly GCA_031384405.1 of Verrucomicrobiota bacterium. Classification (GTDB taxonomy): domain Bacteria; phylum Verrucomicrobiota; class Verrucomicrobiia; order Limisphaerales; family JADLHS01; genus JADLHS01. The sequence continues at coordinate 2,084 of JANNAO010000559.1, forward strand.
CTGTGGATTTTTTCGCTGATGCGCGGCTCGCGCTTCGCACTGCAATCATTGATCCAACGGAGACAGACAGCTTTCGTGTCATCCATGGCGCGAGTGATGGCTGGCCCGGATGGTTTGTCGAACAATTGGGAGAATTTCAACTCTCTCAAAGCGAGTCGTCGCTTACTGACGCTCAACGCTCTCACCTCGAATCACGCACCACGCACCACGCACCACGCCATTACCACAAAACCCTTTCCCGCCACGTCCGCCGCACAACCACCGCTGAAACCTCACCGCAACTCGTCGCAGGTGATGCCGCGCCCGAACGCTTCGTAATCCGTGAGAACGGCATGAAGTTTGAGATGAGTTTCAATGAAGGCTACTCGGTCGGCTTGTTTTTGGATCAACGAGATAATCGTCGCCGATTCCTGACCAGCCACATCGCCGCTGGCTTCCCGCTGATCCAATCGGCAATCGGCAACCTGCCGCGACGGGGCGCGAGCACGGCGGGTCGGCAATCGGCAATTCTCAACACGTTCGCCTACACCTGCGGCTTCTCCGTTTGCGCCGCGTTGGCCAGTGCGCGAACGACGAGTCTCGATCTCTCCAAGAAATATCTAGAATGGGGCAAACGGAACTTCGCGTTGAACGGACTCGACCCCGCGCAGCACGATTTCATTTACGGCGATACGTTCGATTGGATGCGGCGACTGGCGAAGAAGGGGCGCG
>JANNAO010000562.1:0-3717 GCA_031384405.1 Verrucomicrobiota bacterium
CGCCACCGGCACGCAGGATGTCTTCGGCGTGGTGTTTGATTACCCGGAAAATCTGGTTAAGAAGAAACGCTGGCTTGGCGACGGGCCGTTCCGTGTCTGGAAGAACCGTCAACGCGGAGTGACGTTTGGCATTTGGGAGAATGATTACAACAACACGATCACTGGTCACAGCGGCTGGGAGTATCCCGAGTTCAAGGGCTGTTTCTCCAATGTGCGCTGGTTGCAACTGGAGACGACGGAGGGATTGATCACCGTCGTGCCTGAGAACATTCCGTTCGTGCAAGTGCTCACGCCGGAGCAACCGCCGGACAATCTCATCGGCAAGACGAAGGTGAATCTGCCGCAGTGCGGGCTGGGCTTTCTGCACGCGATCCCACCCATCGGCACGAAGTTCAAGCCTGCCGCCGCGAGCGGGCCGCAAAGTCAGCCGAACGTCGGCCAGGGAGAATACTCAGGCCGCGTGAGTTTTTATTTCGGCAAGCTGCCGTGAGTTGTGGAACTGAGGACTCGCGATCTCACGGCTCAAAAAGTTTCAATCCACGCGTGATTCCGTCCGGCAGTTTTTCCACACTCATCGCATGTCTCTGATCCTGAAATTTGCCATCGCTCTTGCACTCGCGTTCGTGACACAAGCCTTCCCCGCTCACGCGCAACCGACCAATTCTGACTCGCCCGTCTATCTCATCAGCACGTTCAAGGAAGGTGTGCAATGCGGATTAAACTTCGCTTATAGCCACGACGGTTATCACTGGAGCAATGTGCCCGGACTGTTTCTCAAGGCGCACGTGGACGGGAAGATCATGCGCGATCCCAGCATCGCGCGCGGTTCGGATGGGCCGTGGCATCTCGTTTGGACTTCTGCTTGGAAGGGCAACAACGGCTTCGGCTACGCGAACAGCAAGGACCTCGTCCATTGGTCGGAACAGAAATTTATTCCAGTGATGGCGCATGAGCCAGCGGTGTGCAACGTCTGGGCGCCGGAGATTTTCCATGACGCGGCGGAAAACCGATTCATCATCTGCTGGGCTTCGACGATTCCCGGTCGCTTCCCCGATTACCTTGAACCCAGCACGAACAATCATCGGATGTATTTCACCACGACGCGCGACTTCAACACGTTCACGCCGACAAAGCTGTTTCTCGATCCCGGCTTCAGCGTGATTGATTGCCAGATTCTCAAGACAGAAGTGGGACAGGCGTCTCGCCTGTCCAGTGGAGCATCCAAAGATTCTGGGCCTGAGAAACCCGGTCGAGACGCCCTCCAACCGGACAGGCAAGATGCCTGTCCCACTCCGTACGTCCTCCTGCTCAAAGACAACACCCGTCCACAACGCAATCTTCGCGTCGCGTTCGGCGACACACCACTCGGCCCGTGGCGCGATGTCTCCACGAATCTCACCGAGAAGTTCACTGAGGGTCCGAGTGGTTTGAAGCTCGGTGAGGATTGGATGATCTACTACGAGTCGTATCAGGCCAAGCATTACAGCGCGATGAAGACACGCGACTTCAAGACGTTCACCGACGTGACGGGCGAGATGACTTTTCCGGCGGAGTTAAAGCACGGCACGGCGTTCGTCGCGACGAAGAAAGACTTGGATTATCTCTTCAAGGTCAGCAACTCGATGGTCGCGGGCGTGAGTCACGCGTTTGTGCCTAAACTATTCCCGGCAGAAATCGAAACGCGACTCGCAGCCATCAACAGCGTCGCGAAACGCGGGCCGTTCACGCCGGACTGGGCTACGATCACAAACAATTTCAAGACGCCGGATTGGTATCGCGACGCGAAGTTCGGATTGTTCATCCACTGGGGCGCGTATGCCGTGCCCGCGTTCGGCAGCGAGTGGTATCCGCGCAACATGTATGTGACCAACTCGCCGGAGTTCGCGCATCACGTCGCCACCTACGGGAAACAATCCACGTTCGGCTACAAAGATTTTTTCCAGATGTTCAAAGCGGAGAAGTTTGACGCGACGGCTTGGGCGAAGTTGTTCAAAGAAGCAGGCGTGAAATATGTCGTGCCTGTGGCTGAACATCACGATGGTTTTCCGATGTATGACAGCGACCTCACCGATTGGACCGCGAAGAAACTCGGCCCGCAGCGCGACGTCATCGGCGAACAGGCGAAGGCGTTCCGCAAGGCGGGCATCGTGTTCGGCGCGTCGTCGCATCGCGCGGAACACTTCTTCTTTTTCGACAACGGAATGTATTTCGACTCCGACGTTCGCGACCCGCGCTTCGCCGATCTCTACGGCCCGGCCCACAACAAGCGTTCATCCGAGAGCCAATCCGAGCCGCCGGACAAGGCGTTTCTCGATGACTGGCTGCTGCGTTCCTGCGAGATCGTGGACAAGTATCGCCCGCAGATCGTCTATTTTGATTGGTGGATTTGCCAGCCAGTGTTTCAGCCGTATCTAAAAACATTTGCTGCGTATTACTACAATCGCGGCGTGGAGTGGAAGAAACAGGTAGCGATCAATTTCAAGGAATGGGAGGGCTACTCGTTCCCGCAAGGTTCGGGCGTGTTCGACATGGAACGCGGGCAGGCGGCCGAGATTCGCGCCGACTTCTGGCAGACCTGCACTTCGGTTTCCAAAAATTCCTGGGGTTACATCACGAACCATATCTATAAGGACACCGGCGAACTCGTGGACGAACTGGTGGACATCGTCAGCAAGAACGGAACGATGTTGCTGAACATCGGCCCGAAGGCGGACGGCACGATTCCAGATCGCGAACAGCAGATGCTGCGCGAAATCGGAGCGTGGTTGAAGATCAACGGCGAGGCCATCTACGGCACGCGCCCGTGGCAGAAGTTTGGTGAAGGCCCGACGCAGACCGCTGCGGGTTCATTCTCGGACAAGAACAAAGCTCAGTTCACCGCGCAAGATTTCCGGTTCACCACGAAAGGCAAAATGCTTTATGCCATCGCGCTCGCGTGGCCGGAGAATCGAAAGCTGGTTGTAAAATCGCTCGCCGGGCGAAATGTAAAACGCGTGGAGTTCCTCGGCTTCAAAGGAAAACTAGAGTGGGAACAAACCGCCGAGGGATTGATCGTCCACCTGCCAGAAAAAGCTCCCTGCGGCTTTGCGGTCACACTAAAAATTTCAGGCGTCAATCTCAGTCCCCAAAACAAGTCCCCACATGCCGCGCGCTGATGATCCATGAATGATCCGGCGGGACTGCCTTCAAACGCCCAGCCACGTCAATGATCGGCACAGCCTTCGTATCCTCTCCGCGCGCGGCGATCATCATGCCGAAGCTGCCTTTGAGGATGAGATCAACCGCCGCCGTGCCGAGTCGCGTAGCCAGCAGGCGATCCGTTGCTGAAGGAGTTCCGCCGCGCTGCACGTAGCCGAGAATGGTCACGCGCGCTTCGAGTTTAGTGAGTTCCTCAAGTTGCTTGGCCAATCGCATCGTGCTGCCATCTTGCATTTCACTCAGATGAATCAGTTCGTGCTTGGCCTTGGCTTTGTCAGCTTTTGTCGTCGCATCTCTTTTGCGTTTTGCAGCAACGGCGAATTGCGCTGCTTCCCTCATCGGCAACGCGCCTTCCGCCACGGCCACGATGCTGAAGTTCGTCCCATGCTTCTTGCGCGTCTTGATGGCGGCGGCGACGTTTCGCACATCATACGGGATTTCAGGGATCAAGATCACATCCGCTCCGCCCGCGATGCCCGATCCCAACGCCAACCAACCCGCGCGATGCCCCATGATCTC
>JANNAO010000119.1:0-12310 GCA_031384405.1 Verrucomicrobiota bacterium
CGCCGTTTCACCACCTAAAACCGAACTGCCCAACACCAAACCTGAATAACCCGCAGGCAACGCCATCGTCACATCACCCTCCGCCACCCACGCATCATCCACATACAACGCCGTGCCCTTCGTGCCGTAGTTCAAAACAATCCAATGCCACTCACCCGAGATCCACGCGATGTTGGCACCAAGAACGCGTTCACCATTCGCACCCACAAGCACCAGTGCATTTCCATCCGCCGAAACCTGCAATGACCAACCCACCGCCGCGTCCTGCGATCCAATCACCACCAAGTCCACCAACCTTGCAGCGGCACCCGGCTCACTTCCCGACTTCACTGCGCCACTTGTCCAATACGGTTTGAACCAAAACCCCACCGAACCTGAATCACACGCTACATTCAACTGTCCTCGTTCACCCACAGCAGGCACAACAAATGGCGACACATTGTTGCCTGCCCGTTGCAACGTATACCCCGACCACGACTCCACCAACGTCCCTGCCTCCGTCTGCACCGTTTCACTGCGTTCCTTCCCGAACCAATAAGCTTCATCAAACCGATTGTGATACAACCCCAACGCCATCGAAGGCAACGCAGGCAGCGGCACTCGCGGCTCGGCATGAAGTTGTGGAAGAAAGGAAACCACGGCCAGAACTGCACCCCGAAGTATGAAAGATTTTGTTTTCATGAACCTTGACCCGTTGGCTGATGACGGTTTTACGCCCGCTTTCCAGTTCTGGCAAGAACCAAATACCAGCATGTTGCTGGTGTAAGATTCCAATGGGTAATTCATAGCCTTTTGGCTAGTGGCGAAGCCAAAACGAAAGCAATCTTCTGACTTTCCGCACCGAAAAATTATCGGTGAGGCGATTCGTTCCCGCCGCAATCAGGCAGAATTGACTCAAGAGAAACTGGCTGAGTTGGTAAGCTTGAATCCCAAATATATCGGCGAGGTGGAGCGGGGTGAAAAAATCATCTCGATTGAAGCGCTGCTTCGGATCGCCAAGGTTCTGAAGACTCCAATTCGAGAATTCTTTCGCGAATTATGACTCCGGACTCGGTTGGGGGACTCATTTGAACATCTGCGTCCCGGTGCGGATAATTCACATTTAGGCCGCAGCACGGCGGAAAATAATTTTCCAATCGTCGCCGTAACTCACTACGATGCGGGCATGGCGTTGGTGCGAATCTTGGTTGACGGTTACAGCCTGCTCCACAACTGGCCGGAGCTGGCTCGCGGCAAGGCGCGTCACTCCGCCGCCGCGCGTGAGAAGCTGATCGTCGTGTTGACGCAATATCAGGATTCAAGCGGCACACCGATCACGATCTTCTTCGACGGCGGTGGCGCACCTGCTGGAGTGCCGAAGAACGAGTCCACGCCGAGCGTCGAGGTGTTGTTCAGCAAAGCAGGTCAGACGGCTGACGACATGATCGAACGCGCGGCGCATCGGTTTCAGCCGTACGGCGAAGTGATGGCGGTGACGAATGACAACGCTGAACGCGATACGGTGATCGCGATGAACGGCACGGTGGCGTCGTGCGAGAATTTTATCCTGATGGTGACAAGTGCGCTCGCAGACCTGGCCGAAGACGTGAAACAATATAATCAAACCGAGCGCAACCGTTACAAACAAGCCCGATGAACCCAGCAATGAAATCAATCTTCTCCCGGTGTTGCCTGCTCGTTGTGGCATGGTGGTTATCGCTTGGTTCACTCACTGCGCAGACGGCGACCAACACGACGGCGGTCACCAATTCAACACCAGAAGATCGCATTCTCGTGATCGTGGAAACGTCGTCCGCCATGCAGAAGCGCGCGGAGAACATCCAGAAACTCGTAGGCGATACAGTTTCCAGCGGACTCGGTGGCGACATGCGTTCCGGCGACACCGTCGGGGTGTGGACGTTTAACGACGCGTTGTATTCCGGCCAGTTCCCGCTTCAACGTTGGACGAAAGCCACACGTCAACGCGTGGCGGTGACGATGGTGCAATTCCTCCAACAACAGCGTTTCGAGAAGACCGCGAGTCCCGCAGTTTTTTGGGAAACACTCACCAACATCGTCGCGCGCTCCGAAAGGATCACTGTGGTCATTGTCAGTTCCGGCAATGAAGCAATCAAGGGCACACCGTTCGACGAAAGCATCGCGGAGAATTTTTCCAAAAACAAAGTGGCGCAGCGGAAAGCGAACATGCCGTTCGTCACGATCCTGCGAGCGTATCGGGGAACATTCACAGGCTTCAGCGTCAACATGGCGCCGTGGCCGATAGAGTTGCCGGAGTATCCCAAGGAAGCCCGCCGCGCGCCAGAACCCGTCGCCGCAAAGCCCGCGCCTGTGGCAACCAAACCGCCTCCCACACCCGCAATCCCTGCTGCGGATCACGCGCCAGTCTATGCCACCAATCGCCCCGTCGTTGAACCCGCATCCTCGGTAGCCGCGACAACTGTTGCGTCCATCGCACCTGAGTTGACGCGGACTCAAACAAACGAGATCGCAACGACTAAGCCTGAACCCGCGCCTCAACTTCCAGCCAAACAGAACTCAGAGACACCGTCTGCTCCCGTGGCGAAACAGAAACCACCGTTGCCTGTCGTGACAATCCTCGTGGCCGGGATCGCGCTGTTGATTGGAATCATGGTCGTGTTCATCGCGTTGCTGCGGTGGACGCGGCGTTCTTCCGGTGAAAGCCTCATCACGCGGACGATGAATAAAAAAGACGAGTGACGCATCTGCTTTGAATCCTTCCAAAACTATGAAACAACACCTCACCTCCGCCTCCAGAGCCATCGTGGTTGGAATCTTATTTCTCACCACGACCACCGCCTGCGTCCACGCCGCTGATGATTTGAAGCCTATCTTTACCGGCACGAATCTCGCCGGGTGGAAAGTGCCTGAGCCGAATCCATTTTGGAAAATCGTGGACGGCGTGTTGATCGGCGAGAACGATGAGAAGCTCAAAGGCCACACCCTCCACACCGCACAGTCTTACACAAACTTCGTGCTCGAACTCGAAGTGCGGTGGAGCGGTGAGATTGACAGTGGCGTGATGATGCGCGAGCCGGAGATACAGGTGCAGTTCGGCATCTCGCGCAGTTTGAAGCGCGACATGTCCGGCGCATTCTATCTCGCCAAACATCCCATCAACCCCAAGGTCGGCTACCCGGACGCTGGACACACCAAAGGGTTCGATAAACTTTTTAAGAAGGACGATTGGAATAAATTCCGCATCAAGGCCCGTGGCGACACGTTCTTTGTCTGGCTCAACGGCGAAGAGATCGGTCAATACACCGACGCGCGTTATTCCGGCGGCGCACCCATCGGCTTGCAAGTTCATCCCGGCCTCAAGATGAAGGTGGAGTTCCGCAACATCCGCGCGAAGCATCTGGAGTGAGAAGGAAAGTTTGACCCGGCTGCGACGGCCCGTCTATCGTCGCGCCAATCAAATTGAGCCGGATCAGTTGACGAACCACATGAATCCACCAGCGGCTACTACTCCCCCGCGCCATTCTTATCCCGAAGGCTTTCGCGCCCGGCGCGGTTTGAACTGGGGCGCACTCGGCCTGATGTACGCGGCCTATTACATGTGCCGCTACAATTTCCGCTTCGCCACGCCCGGCATGAAGGAGGAGTTTGGATTCACCACCACTCAGATCGGCGACTTGCTGGCAATCTGGTCGCTGACTTACGGCACGGGTCAACTCGTCAACGGCCTGCTCACCGACCGCATAGGCGGCAAACGCTCGATGCAGATCGGCGCCTTCGGCACCATCGTCATCAACGTGCTCATGGGCGTGCTGCCGTTGCTCGTGGTGGGCGGCGCGCTGGCAAGCACGGCGAAGTTCGTGTTCCGAGTGGACTCGATTGATCCCGCGTTCATCGCCATTGCGTTCGTCTGGTTGATCAATGGTTGGTTTCAATCCTTCGGCGCGCCGGGCATGATCAAGATCAACGCGGCTTGGTTTCAACGCCAGGAACGCGGCACCTTCGCGGGCATCTTCGGATTCATGATCCAACTGGGGCAGGTGGCGAGTTCAAACCTTTCCTCAGTTATTTTGAACGGGTTTTCAATCGGCGTCTTAGTGGTTGCCAAAGGCGACTGGCGCTGGCTGTTCATCATCCCGCCGCTCGTGACGTTGGTCGTGGCGGTCTTCATGAGTTTCGCCGCCAAACAAACGCCTGACGAAGCTGGTTATCCCAACGTCATCGTGGATGAACTCGACAACTCTGCTGGCGTGACGGTGACGCTGAAGGAATCGTTCCGCACCATCTTCACGCATCCGCTCGTCTGGTTTTACGCCTGCGCCTATGCCTGCACCGGCGCGGTTCGCACCAGCTCGGATCAGCTGGCGATTTTATATTTCCAAGATCAGTTGCACATGGACATGAAAACCAACATCCCCGCGACCGTGGCGTGGACGCTGGCCATTATGCCGATGGCGGCGGTGGCTGGATCACTGGCCTCGGGCTGGATTTCAGACCGCTTCTGCAAGGGTCACCGCTCGCCTGTGGCAATGACGCTGTATTTTATCGAAGCAGTGGTCATTGGTCTCGCGGCGATGTTGCTACTCAAGGGACTCGTGGGGCCGACGCCGGCGGGGATTCTGACCGGCTGCGGCATTCTCATCATGATCTCGCTGACGGCCAACTCGACGCATTCAATCGTCGGCGCGGCGGCTCCGATGGACATCGGTGGAAAAAAAATGGCCGGGTTCGCGGCGGGCGTGATTGATTCGTTCCAATACTACGGTGGCGCAATCTCGCTGTTTCTGACCGGGCGGGTGCTCGACGCCACCAAGGCCGAACACGGCTGGCTGTTTTGGTATGTCATCATGGCGGGCTTCGGAGTCTTGGGAGGCATCGCGATGCTGATGGTGATGCGTAAGCAGAAATTGCTGAAAGCGAAAGCCGCCGCGTGAATGTAGCGGCGGGCATCCTTGCCGCCCGGAAAAGGCGCGGATTGCTGTGTGCCTTTTGAACCTCCTGCATCGCTAATTTGCTCGGACGCTGCTTTCCGCCGGGCTGCCCCGAAAGCTTTCGGGGGTGAACGTCGCCCGGCTCTACGGCAGGCAGGGATGCCTGACGCTACTTCGGAGTTCGTCTCTCAACTCACCCCGCCACGCTCACGCCTTCGCGCGCGAGCAGCTTTTCTTTCCAGCCCAATCCGCCGGAGAACCCGCCGATCTTTCCGTTCGCGGCCAGCACTCGATGACACGGCACGAGCAGGGGGATCGGATTCGCCCCACACGCACCGCCAACCGCGCGCACGGCTTTGGGTCTGCCAATGGCCTTTGCGATCTCTCCATAACTCTGCGTCCGTCCCGGTTTGATTTTCAGCAATGATGTCCAGACGCTGAGTTGAAATTCTGTTCCACCCAAAAGGTCCAACGGCGGCAGTTCGGCGGGTGTTTTTCCCGCGAGGATATTCTTCACCGCTGCTGATGTCAGGCGATGCCACGCACGGACTTTTGCTTCAATCTTCTCATCGTTTGCGTTGCCACCATTTTGCTTCGAGGGAAAATCAAGCCCACGCAGACCGTCCGCCGAATAGTGCGCCACGAAAACGCCATCCACCGTGACGACTGGCAAATAGACATCTTGAGTTTCACGCCCGGCATTCATGCGCGATCAACGATTGCGGAAATACCACCAGAACGTCCCGAACAGCACCACGAACAGAATTAAGGAGAACAGGTAAAAACGATTTCGCGCCACGCGCTTTTCCTTCCGCAAGGGTCGCAGCCCATGCACGCCGCCAGCGGCGAGGTAATTCACCAGCTTCGGATTGCTCGTGCTGGGGCCGGTAAAAAAAGCGCGGATGCGCTGGATCAACGCTGGGAAATCATATTTGCGAACGCCGAACTCGTTGAAATGCTCCCGGGAATTCGGCATCTCGTTCTGCGCGGTGATGCGTTCCTGGCTGATCTCCTCGAACACCGGCTCGCTGTGTGTCGCCGTCGGCGCGCACTCGGCGGAGTCCGTGTTCGCGTGCGGATGATTGATCGTCGCACCGTGCGGCACGGCGGTGGAACGCAGGCGCGGACTAGCGGGCGCGCGATGCAACTGATCGTCCAGTTGCTTGATCTGCGCTTCCAACGCTTCGATCTCCGAACTCAACGCCTGTGCGCGTTCGGAAACCGGATCGGATTTTTTCTTCAACCAATCCATGTGACTTCAACTGCGGTTTGATTCTGCGCCCTGACATCAAAGCGGACGCAACAGGATCGCCACCAACACACCCAGCGCGAGCATCGCCACGGCCACCAACGGCCAAGTGATCGCCAATCCCAGCTTGCAGAGCTGCCAGAAACTTTTCGGCCCGAGTAATTGTGACACGCCCGTTTCGCGCGTGGTCGCCGCGCTCACGTTCGCCGGTTGGCCGGACAGCACGGTGAATTTCAGCCGCGCGCCGTTCCATTCCATGCGCGAGTTCTCCAGCGTGGTCAACGCCCGCGTGAGTTCCACGTTGAAACTCTCCTTCGACCACATGTCTTCGTTGATCGCTTGAACCTTCGCCAGCGAGTCGCGCATATCCGCGATGGATTTGGACATCTGTTCTGCATCCCGACGTGCGGCGAACTCCGCTTCTTCCAGCAAGCCAAGCCCGCGCGTGAGATTTTGGATCATCTCCTGGCGACCGGTCTGAAACTCTGTCTGGCGGCGACGCACTTCTTCGAGTCCGGCGCGTTCACGTTCGAGTTCTTCCTGCGCGCGTTTTAACTCAGCGAGTTTCTGTTGGGCTTCGGAAACCCGGTTGTCCACCTCCTCGCGCGTCGGCGCGCGGAACGCGCTCGCCGCCGCGGTCGCAGTCGTCGTCCCGTAAGGCGACTTTATGGTTTGGAAGTCTGTATCTACAAATTCAGTGGCATCGTATTCCGTAGGCATAACGCGACTGTAAAGACCGGGAGAAAACGTGTAAAGAAATGTGTTGGACGCGGGCGCGGTTCGGGTGCGGTTACAAACGGGTGAGGCCGAGGTGGGGCGCGTCAGTCCCTGCGCGCCGCCTTCGTGAAACAGGATGCTCTCGTTTCAGCCAGCGGCGCGTTGCCTCACCCGACTTTGATCACACCCGAGCAATCCATCTGTCATGCAATTTGGTTTCTCAGCGCCCCGTCAATTTCGACTGATTGACGAAATCTCACGGCTCACACAAACTCTGGTCACGATGAGATTCCTCACTTTGGCTCTGACTCTTTTGCTGGCGACAGCGGCGTTGACCTCTCGCGCCGCCGAACCAAGCGTGCGCGTGCTGTCGCTCGACGACTGCATCAAGATCGCTCTTGAACACAATCTCGACATCCAGATTGAACGCATGTCGCCTGATCTGGCGGAATTCAGTCTGCGCGCCAACTACGGCAGATACGAGCCGGCCCTCACGCTTTCCGGGTCTCACGCCAAAGTGGAATCCGTCAGCGGAGACAAGAGTGAAACGGACAGCTTCGGCGGCGCGATCGGCGGATTGCTGCCGTGGGGAATGGATTACAGCTTCGGCCTGAACATGAGCGATAGTTACGGCACGACACTCGACAATGTCGCTACGAATTTCTTCACGCGGAATCCCTTCGATAGCGCGAGTGCCGATGCTGGATTCTTCCAAGTGCGCCAGCCGTTGCTGAAAGACTTTCTGATAGATCAGCCGCGCCTGAACATCTATATCGCTAAAAACAGATTGAAGACGTCTGAGATGCGTCTGCGCGGACTGATCATGGACACCATCACACGGGTGGAGCGGGCTTATTACAATTTCATCTTCGCGGAAGAAAACGTGAAGGTGCAGGAGAAAGCACTTCAACTCGCGGAGCAGCTCGTGGCCGATCAACGCCGCCGCGTGGAACTGGGCGCGCTCGCGCCACTTGATGAAAAGCAGGCGGAGTCCCAAGCCGCCGCCCGCCGCGCCGATCTGCTCGCTGCTCGCGCCTCTCGTGACTCAGCGCATCGCGAACTGAAAGGTCTGTTGAGCGACGACTACAACGAATGGTTGGAGGCAACCATCAAGCCGACGGAGACATTGAAAGCCGTGCCGCAGAAATTTGATCTCGGCAAAAGCTGGAGGAAGGGCGAAGTCGCTCGACCCGACCTGCTCATGGCGCGGATCGAATTGGAAAATCAGGATCAAACCGTGAAGCTCGCCCGCAACCAGAAGCTCCCGTCGTTGGACATCGTGGGCGACGCCGGTTACGCGGGAGCGGGCCGGGAGTTCAGTTCAGCGTTCACCCAGGTTCGGCGTGCGGATTATCCCTATTACTCCTACGGCGTGGCGATGACCATTCCCCTCGGCAACTCCGTCGCGCGGAACAGTCATAGATTTGAGAAGACAACCCGCGAACAGATGGCGTTGAGGTTCAAGCAAACCGAGCAGCAAGCATTGATAGACATCGAGGACGCTGTGGCCACAGGCCGCACCAGCCTTGAACGCACCGAAGCCACACGCCAAGCCGCGCTCTACGCAGAGGACGCGCTCAAAGCCGAGCAGATGAAACTCGAGAAGGGCAAAAGCACCAGCTTCTTCGTGCTGGAACTCCAAGCCGCACTCACTGCCGCGCGCTCGGCGGAGATTCGCGCGTTGGCGGATTACAACATCGCTCTCGCTGTGATCGCGCTCAACGAGGGCAGCACGCTTGAACGGCGCAACGTGACGTTGAAAGTGAAGTGAGCGGGAGGAAAGTTTTGTAGGCGACGACGTAAGGAGTCGTCGCCACCGCACCATCGAAACGTTGACGACTCCTGACGTCGTCGCCTACAGCCGGGGTGGTGGAAAATTGAACCCCGTATTATTTCTTCTCAGCGGGCTCAGCCACGGTCTTCATCTGCACCAGACCCTTCTCAAAATCCCCACCCACCATCTTGTCCATGTTCATGAACAAGCAAAACGCCTTGGCCATGAAACCATTTTTGCCAGACATCGTCCAAGTGACGACGGTTTGATTTTCCTCCGACTTGAAGGTGAACTCTGTGTCGTTGACGGCGGCAAACGGCTTGATGAATTCCAACCTGATGAGAATCGCCTCATTCGTGCGGCTCTCGGTGATGGTCATGCGACCCGCGCCCACATCATTGTTGCCATCCCAGGAATAGATCGCGCCAACTCCAGCGGCTGCGCCTTCGTGCGTCTGCTTCATACTCGGATCGAGTTTGGCCCACGGCGACCATGCCTCCCATTTGTGCAGGTCGTTCACGTTCTGAAAAATGATTTCCGCCGGTACAGCGATGGTGGTCGTGCGTGTGATGCGAAAATCCGCAGGACGCATGGCTACGACGACGATGAACACAAGGACGATGGCGGCGAGTGCGACGAGAAATTTTTTTAGCATGGGATTTCTTTATGACGGAGGGTTAATTCAACAAGCCGGAGAAGTTTTTTCGTCCCACCCAGAGCAGATACAGCGCAAGCGCAATGATGATGAGCAGCATCGGGTTCAACAGATCCTTGAATCCACCACCGATGAAGATGTGGAACGCGAGGATGTTCACGATGATCGGCCCGAGGATGAGCAGGCCGAGGTTGCGCAAACGGGGGATCATCACAAGCACGCCACCGAGCAGTTCAAATACTTTCACGAATGTCATGTAGCCCGTCGGCCCGAACGCGCCGAAGAACATCGCGGCGGGCGAACCTTCTGGCGGCGGCGGCATCTTCACCAGATTGAACAGCACGACGACAGCGGACATGGCGAACAACAAGCTGAGCACGATGCCGGCGATGATGGGGAGATATTTTTTCATGTTTGGTTTCCGTGGTCACAGATCAGCCGCCCGCCATCGCGCCGACGACGAGAAACGGCTCGCTGCCGTTGACCACGGCTTCGGGCAATTGTGTCTCCGTCGGTTCGAGCGACAAGTCTTCTTTGCACGCGAAGAAGCGGATGAACGGTCGTCGTTTCAGCGTGCCGTGATCGCGGATCGTGCCTAGCAGGACAGGATGCCGCGCTTCGAGCGCTTCGAGTACGGCGTGAATGGTGACGGGCGAGGCGACTTCAAGCAACACGTCCCCTTCGACACGGGCGAGGTTGCGGAGATGAAATGGCAGCACGACGCGAATCATGGCAGAGAAGGAGCGCGGCGTTCACGCCGCTTCAACACACGAATCGGAAGCGGGTCCGACATTTCATGCGTTGTTCCGCAATGGACGTTGAAGCGGGCTGAAGCCCGCGCTCCTTGGGCTTTCGCACTCATGGCAGCGTCTGCACTTCCACCGACAACACCCCCGGCAGATTGTGCGTGATGGCGTTCCACGAATTGCCGCCGTCCGCCGAGCAATACACCTGCCCGCCCGTCGTGCCGAAATACACACCGCACTCGTCCAGTGAATCCACCGCCATCGCATCGCGCAGGACGTTCACGTAACAATCCTTCTGCGGCAGACCTTTCGTAAGTGCTTCCCATTCGTTGCCGCCCGTCTTGCTGCGATACACGCGCAGCTTCCCGTCCGGCGGATAATGCAAAGAATCGCTCGTGATCGGCACGACGTAGATCGTCTCCGGCTCGTGCGCGTGGACATCAATCGGGAAACCGAAATCTGTCGGCAGATTCCCGCTCACTTCGCTCCATTGGTCGCCTGCGTTGTCACTGCGCATGATGTCCCAGTGCTTCTGCATGTAGAGCACGTCGGGCCGCGACGGATGCAGCGCAATGCGATGCACCCAATGCCCTACGTCTGCGTCCGGATCAGGCAGTTCGTATTGCGACTTCAATCCGCGATTTATCGGCTTCCACGTCTTGCCGCCGTCGTCCGTGCGGAACGCGCCCGCCGCCGAGATGGCGATGTAGATGCGCTGGGCGTTCTTCGGATCAATGATGATGGTGTGCAATCCCATGCCGCCCGCGCCGGGTTGCCAGAGATGACCCTTGGCCTTTCGCAAATTAGAAAGTTCCTTCCACGACTTGCCGCCGTCTGTCGTCTTGAACAACGCCGCATCCTCCGCACCGGCGAATGCCGTGTCCGTGTCCGTGAGCGACGGCTCAATGTGCCAGATGCGCTTGAACTCCCACGGCTTTTGCGAGCCGTCGTAAAACAAGTGCGTGCCGGTCTCACCTTCGTAGGCGAACTCGTTGCTTTTTCCCTTGGGCATCCCATCCGGCCCCATCAAATCTTCCGGCTTTGTGCCGGGCGGATTCCACGTTTTGCCGCCGTCATCGGAACGTTGGATGATCTGGCCGAACCAACCGCTCGTCTGCGAGGCGAAGAGACGGTTCGGGTCTGCCGCCGAACCTTTCATGTGATAAATCTCCCACCCGGCGAACAGCGGCCCCTCAATCTTCCAGTTCTGGCGTTTGCCATCCGCAGTGAGGATGAACCCGCCCTTCTTCGTGCCGACCAAAAGTCTGATAGTGCTCATGAATCCTTTCGATAGTCGTGTTGATTTGAAACAGACGAAACTTTGGCTGGCCACGAGCATCAGCCGCAAGGTTGCTGGGCGTCAAGAATCAAGATGGACGCGGGTGCGACTAGAACTGCCGCTCACGAGGACGACGACGAGGACGAAAGTTGAGCGGCACTTTCAGTCACACCCGACGCACGTTCATCCGGGGAGATCGAGTTTGATGGTTGCTTGCCAACAGGCGCAGCGGTGGCGAGCGCAGAGTCAGGTTATTCGTGCGCGACGAGCAACGCTTCGAGGCGGGCGCGCAAGGCCGCGTCGCCGTCGCACATGGCGTCGAGAAATGCGACGCGTTTCTCCGCCGGCTTGCCCAGAGCCAATTGAAACAGGGCTTCTTCAGGTGATGGGTTCATGGCTGCTCCGGTTTCTTCTCAGCCGCTTTGTTGGCTTGCTGGAACGCGGCCAGTTTCAGTTTCCACTCGGCGGCTTCGGTGGGTTTGCCCCAGGCGGCGTAGAGTTGCACCAGCCGTTCGAGGGATTCCGTGATCCGGCGCGGGGCGTTGAGATGCGGGGACAGGCTGGCCTGGCGCTGTTGGAGTCCCTGGCAGCTCTCGAGCAGGAGCGGTTCAGCGTCGGCGTAATTCTTTTGGCCCGCCAGACTCGCGCCGAGGAGGCTCATCACATAAAGCCGATAGCCCGCGTCCACGTCGTGCTTCTCCGTCAGGCGCAAACCTTCCCGCAGCAGCGTCCCGGCTTCGGCGTAATTCTGCTGGGCCAAACGGACCGCGCCAAGGTTGGCGATGATCCACGGGTTCACCAATGGATTGAAGGCTGGGTTCCGCCGCATGGCCTGCCACGCTAGGTCGCACAGGATGTCGGCTCGGACGACATCGCCTTGTTCAAGGTAAGTCCACCCCAACATGCTCAGATTCAAAGCCGAGAAGAAGCTCTTCTCCAAGGGCACGCGCCGGCTGAGATTGAGAGCCTGTTCCGTGAGCGGC
>JANNAO010000586.1:0-4503 GCA_031384405.1 Verrucomicrobiota bacterium
TCGCTTTGACTGAGGATGATCGTAACCTGCTTATCAATCGCCAGACCGTGACGCATCCCCTCGGCGCGGTTGTTGTAAGCGTTGATAGCTTTTTCCATCAGCGATTTCATGCACGCCTCGAACTCTTCGGGAGATTTTTCCAGGCAAACGATGAACTTGTCGTAGTTCTTCACCGACGCCGCGATCTCTTTTTTGAAAGTGTCTATTGTCACCGGAATAAGAGTAGCGTGCTGATCGCGGATTTGAAGGAAAAATAAATCACGCCGGAGTTTCAGAGCGAAGACTTTGCCTAACCCCAAACAACGCCGTGCCCACTCGGATCATCGTCGAGCCTTCCTCAATCGCGATTTCAAAATCATCGCTCATGCCCATGCTCAACACGGGCAACGGTGCGCCAAGAATATCTTCGGCGCGGAGCTTCATCTCGCTGAGCACCTTGAAATGAGGTCGCGATTTCTCCGGCTCTGGACTGAACGGTGGGATCGCCATCAGGCCGTGAATCTCCAATCGCGGCAGTGCGTTCAACTCCTTCAACTCGGCGAGCATCTGTCCGGGTTTATAGCCGAACTTACTCCCTTCACGAGCGACATTGATCTCCAGCAGCACAGGCATCGTCTTGGATGCCTGATCCGCGCGCTTATTGATCTCCTGCGCGATGGCGAGGCTGTCCACGCACTGAATCATGGAGAATAATTCCACGGCATCGCGGCATTTGTTGGATTGCAGGTGGCCGATGAAATGCCAGCGCGCCTTACCGGGGCTGTTGGGAATTTTTGCCTTGGCTTCCTGCACTTTGTTTTCGCCGAACAACGTGAGGCCGAGATCGGTGACGGATTTGATGGTGTCGGCGGGATGCGTTTTGGAGACGGCGAGCAACGTGACGGAGTCCACGCTGCGCCCGGCGCGGTCGCACGCGGCGCGTATCCGTTGTTGAATCACAGTCAGATTGTCGGCCAAGTTCACGGGAGGATTTTAACCACGGATGGACACAGATGAACACAGATTTTGGAACGAAGCTTGAAACTTATACCTCTTTAAGCGAACAGTTGCCAACTCACTGCATTTAGAATAATTCGAAAACCGAACGGACTAACCTTCTATCCCGTTAGTGAATTGTGTCATGCCAAACTCAGAATTGACAGTTTGTAGTTGCAGTCTTAACTTCAAACACGATCTGAAACCTTTTGATTCATCTTCAGGATTTCCCTATGAAATGTCACCGCACCATTCTCGCATTCAAGTTCTACGGGTTGTGGTCTCTCTCGTTGTTCTTGGTCAGTAGGATTCTTGCTGCAACCGTTTACTCCGATACAGAGTTCGCTGATGGGAACTGGACCACAACAACCATTTCTCAATATCCCGGTGTGATCACATCAAATGTTCAACAATTATCCGGCGGCAAGCCGGGGGCATATCGGCAGTTCACTGCTTCATACCCGGGCACACAAAATTGGGCTAACCATCAAAGCCACATCTATTCAATGGCGTACAATCCGGCACTACAAGGCGCAATTGCTTCGGTTGTTTTCCGGTTCGACGTGGCATCTTTTAGTGGAAACGAACGAAACAACCAGTTCAATCAAGGGTTTGCTCTCGAGCAAGCAGGTAATTTCTACGGTAGGGCTACTGCTGGGCTGACCGTCGTGAATGGGATTTGGTACGACCTTCAAAGTGTTTCTTTAACCGCTAATTTTTTTACGCTTGTCGCGGGCAATGGCCCGCTTCGCCCCGACTTTTCGGAATCTGGTGCCCCGATTCGATTCGGATACAACACCGACTTTACTTTTTATGCACCGAATTCGGGATCCCGTGTGGGAGGAATCGACAATTGGTCGGTGGTGGTTACATCCGTTCCAGAACCGTCAAGCTTGGCACTAATCACAATCGGAAGTCTAATATGCGGATTTGTCAGACATAAACGGTCATTCCACTAGAAAGACACAAGTTTAGTTCGGTTCGCTTGTGACGTTGCTGTGGTGGCGACAGTAGCTTGACCGGCTAGTTCGTCCAGTTCTTCAATAATTCTATCCGTGTCCATCCGTGTCCATCTGTGGTTAATTTCTCTGGCATGAATTATTGGTTGGCGAAATCTGAACCTGAAGCTTACTCGTGGTCGCAATTGCTGAAGGACGGCAAGATCGCTTGGACGGGCGTGAGAAACTTTCAGGCTCGAAACAATCTGCGCGCGATGAAGCGCGGCGACGTTGTTTTCTTTTATCACAGCGTCACAGATAAGCAGGTTGTGGGTGTGGCAACGGTCGTAAAGGAATCTTACGCCGATGCCACTGCTGAGGAAGGCGACTGGTCGTGTGTGGACATCGCGCCGAAGAAAGCTCTCGTGAAAACGGTTTCATTGGAGGAGATCAAAGCCGACAAAATCCTTGGCGAAATGCCGCTCGTGAAACAATCACGCCTCTCGGTCACGCCGCTGACGGTGGAACAAGCTGACAGATTACTCTCGCTCGCGAAGACAAAGCTGACGTGAGTTGACGTGGACACCAGTAACATTGGTTTGTAGCCTCGCAAAACGAACATGGCCATCGCAGACATCAGACGTGAATACCGCATGAGCGGACTGGACGCCACAGATCTGGGCGCAGACCCCATTTTGGAATTTCAACGTTGGTTCAACCACGCCACCGAAGCGCAGACCGGAACGCGTTGGCGCAAGATCGGCATCGCGCTTTACAAACTCTGGCACGCGCTGCTCGGTCACTCGTCTGCGGACGTGAACGCGATGACGCTCGCGACAGTGGATTCCAGCGGCCAACCCTCCACGCGCACTGTCTTGCTCAAAGGCGTGGACAAACGTGGATTTGTTTTCTTCACGAACTACGACAGTCGCAAAGGTCATGAACTGGCCGCCAACCCGCGCGCGGCGTTGACGTTCTTCTGGCCTGAGTTAGAGCGACAAGTCTGCGTGGCTGGCGTGGTGGAAAAACTTTCACGAGAGGAATCCGAGGTTTATTTCAAGTCCCGCCCACGCGGCAGTCAGATCGGTGCGTGGGCTTCGCATCAAAGCCAACCCGTCGAGAATCGCGCTGCGCTGGAAAAGATATGGCAGGAGATCGCTGCGAAGTTTCCGAATGAAATCCCGATCCCGCCGAACTGGGGCGGTTTTGTTTTGCAGCCGACCCGAATCGAGTTTTGGCAGGGTCGCCCCAGCCGTTTGCACGACAGGTTCAGTTACACGAAGCAAGCGGATGGCCGTTGGAAGTTGGAACGTCTTTCGCCGTGACCGACTGTTCGGCACGAGCGGTGAAAAACTTTTCCTTGCTTATGCCAGCCATCGTCCGAAATTGAACATGCGCCCGATCCCGGCGTTCTCCCAAGTTGTTCCAGGCAGGACGCCCTACCCTTCGGACGCAGTGACAATGAAAACTGCAATCGAAGAACAACTCACTCCGGAGTCCAATGACGTCTGCACCATCGTGGTGCTTTATGATGGCGATGCGACTCGCACCCGCGCTCTTACGGCCTGTGATTTTCTGGTGAACCAATTCTGGCAGGACGTGGAGTTACAATTCCATTGGTGGCGCACGGATTTCCTGCGGGACGAAACTCTCGCAACGGTTGCATCGGCAAATGCCGTGGCGTCGGATTTTCTGATCGTGTGCCTAGATTCACGTCGGGAGATTTCGCCCGCACTGGAATCCTGGTTTGAAGGCTGGCTGACGGAGCGGAGTGGTCGTGAAGGTGCGCTGGTTGATCTAACCAGCACTCTTGGATCACCCGAAGAACTCACATTGATCCAAAGATTCCTTCAAGAAGTCTGCCGACGCGGAAGTTTTGATCACCTCACTTCGATTCCCGACGATGGTTGGAATGCCAAGTCGGATAACCAGCCTGCGAAGGAATATTTTCAACGGATTGATGACATCCTCAGCGAGCCGCGCCCGCCGTCGCACTTTGGCTTGAACGAATAGCCGCGCGATTCACTTCTTCGCGCCGTCCGTCGGATGCCATTCGCCATCGTAGGTGGAAACCACCACGACCTCTTCGCCGAGTTCTTTTGATTGTGGCAGACCTGCTGCCGCCGCCGAACTTTGTATCGTATCAGTATTACTCGGCTTCAGATCAGCCTTAGCCATGAAGACTGTGTCGTCATTCGCGAGCGCGACTTTTGCCTCATCCTGGAATCGCGCAGCCTCCATCAAGAGATTCTCCCACGAACAATGGATGGTTCGCTTGTCGGAATTTTTGAACGGTTGCAGGCGGAACTCTCCGTTCAACATGGAGAGCAACCGATACAACGCCTGTTCCCCCTCAAGCCCGACGCCGATAGCGTGAATAATTTCACCGTTCTCGATGTAGATCGCGCCGTTCGTTTTCGGATTGTGAACTTCCAGGATGCAAGAGTTGCGGCGCAGACATTCGATCTGGATCACGTCGGTCAACCCCACCTGCCGCAATGTACCCGAGAAACCTTCGCGCTGACTCCAGACAAAGAGATCGTTCAAGAGATTGAACACCGTGGCAAATCCCGCCGGTGTAATCGGCTTC
>JANNAO010000129.1:0-14598 GCA_031384405.1 Verrucomicrobiota bacterium
AATATCGTTCGGCTGTGCTTCCGGCGAACTTGCTGCAAGCGCAGCGCGATTATTTCGGCGCACACACTTACGAGCGCGTGGACAAGCCGCGCGGCGAATTCTTCCACACGAACTGGACCGGTCGCGGCGGCACGACGAGCAGCAGCACTTACAACGTGTAAGGACACGAAGAAAACATTTCAACGGCGCGGAGCGATCCGCGCCGTTTTTTGTTTGATGTGGCGGTTCGGCAGAAATGGCGAGACGTGTAGCGGCAGGCATCCTTGCCTGCCGTAGAGCCGGGCTTCCCAGCCCGGCGGAGGAAACCGCTCGCACGCCGTCGGCATCAGGGGTTTCACGCGCCACATATCAAACAATGCTTATCCGGGCGGCAAGGATGCACGCCCTCTACGGCAACCAAGGATGGTCGCCGCTACTCTCCAATGGATGACATTTACACCGGCGCGTCGGCGATGTTAGCGTCTCGCATCAAATGAAAATCTTTGCACGCATATATCTCGCGTTGGGATTGGCGTTGATCGCCAGCACCACATCCACGCACGCGGAGGGTGGTCTTCGAGTTGTTGATCTGCGCTGCGAGTTTGCTGAAAACCCGACGGGCATTGACGTTTCTCAACCGCGCCTTTCCTGGAAACTCACAAGCGACAAGCGCGGCCAGCGGCAGACGGCATATCAAATACGTGTTTACTCCAAAGCCGGACTTGCGCGTGACCCCGACCTTGTTTCTGCAAAGTCGCCCGACATTTGGGACAGCGGGAAAGTTTTGTCGGACGAAACACTGCTGATCCGTTACGGCGGCAAGAAGCTTGAACCGTCGCAGCAAGTTTTTTGGAGCATTTGCGTGTGGGATGAGAATGATCAGTCTTTTGAGACGTCCTATTTTCGCTCGTGGACGATGGGGCTGCTGAACCCGGAAGTATGGAAAGCAAAATGGATTTGCGCTCAGGCGGCGAGTGATTCGTTGTTGCTGCGGAAAGAATTTTCCGTGAAGCCCGGTTTGCGACGCGCCATCGCCCATGTCACCGGACTCGGCCAGTACGAGATGTCGCTCAACGGCGCGAAGGTCGGCAAAGACCTGCTCTCGCCCGGCTGGACGGATTACAACGACACGATCCTTTACGACACGCGCGACATCACGGGGCAACTTCGCGAGGGTGACAATGCCGTCGGGCTCACGCTCGGCAACGGCATGTATCACGTCGAGCGGCGGAATCGCTTCGCCAAGTTCACCGGATCGTTCGGGCCGTTGCGCGCCATCTGCCAGATCGAACTTGAGTACGATGACGGCTCGAAAGAATTCGTTATCACTGACGAATCGTGGCGAACGCATCCCGGTGCGATCACTTACAACAGCATCTTTGGAGGCGAGGATTTTGACGCGCGACTTTATCCGAACGGCTGGAATCAATCTGGGTTTGCTGACAAGGAGTGGAGAAACGCCGTTGCCGTCGTGCGTCCATCTGGGGTTTTGCGCGGGCACAGTGCTGGGAGTGAACCTTTGCGGGCGATTGACGAACCTTTGCGCGCGATTGATTTCAACTTGCCGTTCGAGGAGAAACGGTTGTCTGAAACCGTGTCTGTTTTTGATTTCATGCAGAATACGAGCTACATGCCGCGACTTCGCGTGAGTGGTCCGGCGGGCAGCACCGTGCGTTTAATCCCTTCGGAGGTGGTGAATGCCGATGGCTCGATCTTGCGCTCAACGATGGGCAGCACAAATCGCGGCATCTCGTGGTGGCAATACACGAAGGCGACTGATGACGTGGAGGAATGGTTTCCGCAGTTCTACTACGTGGGCTGTCGTTACATGCAGGCGGAGTTGATTGCGCCATTAAATCGAAGCAGCCGACGTGAGTCGGCTCATTCTGAACCCCCGGACATTAGTCAGAGCCGACTCACGTCGGCTGCTACAAATGATTTGCCACGCATCGAATTGCTCGACGCCGTCGTTGTTCATTCCGTCGCCAGGAAAGTTGGCGACTTTGAATGCTCCAATCCGTTGCTGAATCAGATCCGCGACCTTGTCCGCTGGGCGCAGCGCGCGAATATGGTTTCTGTTCTCACCGATTGTCCGCATCGCGAAAAGCTTGGCTGGCTGGAGCAATATCATCTCAACGGCCCGGCCATCCGTTATGAGTTCGACATGGCGCGAATGTTCACCAAAGGCATGAATGACATGGCAAACGCGCAGACGGATTCGGGACTCGTGCCGAACATCGCGCCCGAATACACCGAGTTCAAAGGCGCGTTCCGTTCGTCGCCGGAATGGGGCAGCGCATTCATCATCGTGCCGTGGCAGCAGTATCAGTTCTGCGGCGACCTTGATCTGCTTCGCACGCATTACGCGGCCATGAAGCGTTACTTCACTTATCTCGAAAACTCGGCGAGCAATCACATCATCAGTCTGGGGCTGGGCGATTGGTTTGATCTTGGCCCGAAGAAATCCGGTGCGTCGCAACACACGCCGCCGCCGGTCACGGCCTCGGCGTTTTATTTTCACGATGCGTGGATTCTCTCGAAGGTGGCGGGGCTTTTGGAGAAACCTGGCGAGGCACGGGAGTTTTCAATCAAGGCCGAACGCATCCGTCGCGCTTACAACGAGAAGTTTTTTGATGCGACGAATGGGACTTATGCGACGGGATCGCAGGCAGCGAACTCGATTGCGTTAGTCATGGGAATCGTTGAACCCGCGCACAGCAACGCCGTGCTCGCCTCGCTCGTGAAGGATGTGGAGTTGCGCGATTGCCAGATGACGGCGGGCGACATCGGGTTTCGTTATCTGTTGTTGGCACTGGCGCAGGGAGGTCGCTCGGATTTGATCTATCGCATGATCAATCAGGCTGAGAAGCCTGGTTACGGTTATATGATCAGCAAAGGCGCGACGAGTCTGACGGAGGCGTGGAATGCGAATCTGACGACGTCGCACAATCATTTCATGCTCGGCCAGATCACGGAGTGGTTTTACAAAGACCTCGCTGGCATTGATTGCGATCCTGCCGGGCCGGGCTTCAAGAAGATCATCATTCGTCCGCAGCCTGTCGGCGATTTGAAGTGGGTTCGGGCGAGCTACGATTCTGTGCGCGGAACTATCTCCAGCGAATGGCGGCAGGAGACGAATCGTTTCAAACTTAAAGTCCGCATCCCAGCGAACACGACTGCGACGGTGTTCGTTCCGGCGAAGTCGGCAAGCGATGTCGCGGAAGGCGGACGGTCTCTGAACCAAGCACCGGGCGTGAAGTTGATGCGTCAGGAACAGGATCGCACGGTGATCGCCGTCGGGTCTGGCGAATACAACTTCGAGTCGAAGAACTAAACCCGAACGCCGAAGTGAGATTTGATAACGGGCGGGGTGTGGCCGTCCTCGGCCACAGCGACTCGGCAAAAGGATCGCAAGAAATTGTGCAGCGGGTTGGTTGGTGAAAGTTGCTGCGCCCGTCATCGGGGGCAGCACCAAGGGTGTTGAGGAAAATGACGCGGCCCGGTTGTAGAATATTGCTGTGGCCGGGGACGGCCACACTCCGGAATCACTTCGCTGTCGCAGCTTTAGCTTCCTGCTTGGCTTCCCAATCTTTGATGGCCTGGCTCACGTTGTGACCGTTGGCGTCCAGCATTGAGTTGATCTTGTTTTTGTAGGTCTGGAAGATGGCGGTCTTCTCATCGGCACTGCCGCCGTCAATGGCTTCTTCGCGCGCTGCTTTGAGATGTTCCAAAATCTTCGCCTTCTCCGTATCGGTCAGCTTGGGGACGATCTCGCAATACGCGTCGTAGGTCACCTTGACTTTGTTGTAAGTCATCGTGTCTTTGACTTGCTCCACTTGTTCTGGAGTGAGGTCGGCGGAAAGTTTTGTGACGAACTGTCCGTGAAGTTGCTTGGAAAGTATTTTCACCACCGCGCCACGGTTTGATTCCACGCCGGGTGCGTTCTTGGAAAGCGTGGAGAACATGGTGTCGAGTGCTGCATCGCGTGCGCGCAGGGAACGATATTGCGCCTTGATCGCGTCCTGAACGCGAGCGGCTTTGGCGTCATCCGTCAGCGACAGTGCGGCGAGGATGTTGATGGCGCGCTTCTCGATGGTCTTGGAATAAATCTCTTCGCGCTCGGCGTCAGTGAACGGTTCGGTGATTTGAGCGCAGGTGGAATGGACAGTCAGGATAGTGGCGGAAAGGATGATCGCCAGTGCGATGTGCTTTGTGGTTTTCATGGGCGAATCCTAGCACCACAAAGATTGCCGTCCACAACAAACCCGTGCGTCAAATCCGCTCGCGTCCGCCGTAGCCGGTTTCCAGATCATGCCAGAACTCGATGTTCTCCTCGCCGAGTTCCCAGCAGAGAAAAACCTCCTTGCCGCCGATAACCGCCGGAAAATCCAGCAGACCGCGTTCGATGTCTTTGATGTGGATGTCGCGCTTTTGAAACTCGCCCAGCAACACCTGCATGTCCGCGAGCGTGCGGATCGAGCGGTTCACAAGATCGCCGCCGATGTCGTTGCCGGGTTGCATGAGCGACGTGAGACGTTTGTCTGCGCGTTCGAGGGCGGAGCGCATTTCATTCAAGCGCGCCAGCCATGTCCGCACTTGCGGGAGCAAGGCTTCCGCTTCTTCGCGTGTGTAATGTTTTTCAAAGCGATGATTCATCGGCTTAGTTCTTTGATCGCGGCGTCCAGTTTCTTTTGCACGGTTTCGTTGGGTTCAATGGACACTGACTTTGCCCAAGCATCACGGGCTTTGTCCAATGCTTTCGTGGCTGCGTAGGCATCGCCGAGATGGTCATAGACGGTGGCGTCGGGTTGCTCAAGTTTCGCGATGGCCTTGAGCAGGAATTCTATCGCGCCGGGAAAATCACCGAGCTTGAACAGCACCCAGCCCATGCTGTCGAGGAACGCGTCGTTGTCCGGCTCGATCTTCAACGCCGCTTCGATCAAGTCGTGGGCGCGCGTGAGATTTTCCCCGCGCTCGGCCCACATGTAGCCGAGGTAATTCATCGCCTCGGCATTCGTCGGCGCGAGAGCGAGGGAGCGTTCAAAGTATTTTTCTGCGTCGGTAAATTTTCCAGCGCGTTCGCTGGCGGCGCCGAATTGGAAATAGAATCCCGCGTTCAAACGGTTTGTCTCGCTGCCAAGCGCGATCTTTTCGGCAGCGGAAAACGAGGCGAGTGCCTTGTCGTATTGCTTCTGCTCGTGCCAGGCCAGGCCGGTCAAAAACTCCAGCGGGAATTTTGTTTCAAATCGCTTTCGAGCGGCATCGAGTGTTTTCACTGCCTCGTCTCCGTGCCCGGCGGCGATGTGCGCGCTGGCGAGATCGTAGTGGGCTTGCTCGATGGCGGGGTTTGCTGCGATGGCTTCGGCGAAGCTGTTTATCGCGTCGGGCCAGCGTTTCTGGTCAAACGCCATGCTGCCGAGAAGATAGTGCGCCGCCGCGTTCTTGGGATTGTCGCGAAGTATGACTTTGATCTGTTCCGTGGCGCGGACGAGATCGCCACTGCGCAGAAAAATATCCAGAAGTTTGGAGCGTAAGATTTCTTGCAGGGGCGAGGTGGGTGACGCTTGATCCAAAACTGCGAGATACATCTTTGCCGCGCTGGTCTTGTCGCCGAGCAGATTGAAGCCATCACCGATCTTGAGTTGAGTGGGAACGGGCAGGGGAGATTGTGTCGAAGCGCGATTCAGGATTTCGAGAGCCTTGCCGCGCGCGGCGAGGCGTTGGTCGGGGAATTGCCGGGCGAGATTCGCGTAAAGCTCGGCGAGGTTCGCCAGAAATTCTGCGTCTGTGTCGGGTTCGGCGGCGGCTTCGTTCAAGACGTCAAGCGCGGCTTCGGGTTGCTTGGCGAGCAAATGGTTGAGGTAAAGTGTTTGGCGAAGCGCGAGAGTTTTGGGCATCCGGCGGATGGCTTCGCGGTTGGCTTCGATGGATTTTGCGTTGTCGCCGAGTTGGGAATAAACGAAGCCGAGCCGCACGAAAAGCGTGTCGTCCGCGTTGGGAAGTTCCGTCGCCCATGTCAGAACTTGGAGAGCGCGTTCGAACTGACGCCCTTCGATGAGGCGATTGGAAACCTCACCCAGCAGATCGGGATCGGTTGGATTGAGTTTGGCGGCGAGGAAATATTCGTTGAACGCGGCAGCGGATTGATCGTTGACCTCGTGGACGATGGCGGCGGCGAAGTGCGCATGAGCTTCGGCGATCTGTTGGAGTTGCCGGGTGGCTATCGGGTCAGGGGCAGCGGTGGTGTCGGTCGAAATCTTGGGTGCTTGAGGTGTCGCACAGGAAGCGAGCAGGAGGCAAATCAGAGAGATCGCCAGTGTTGAGGCGAAGTGCAGAGGGATGATGCGCTTCATGCCGGGAATAAAAAAACACGCACGGCGGCCCGTTGAACGAACCGCCGGCGTGGGTGTAAAGAATCGGGAGCGCGGCTTACTTCTGCCAAGTACGCTTCTTGTGGCGATTCAGACGCAGCTTCTTGCGCCGTTTGTGTTTATTGATTTTGGCCTTACGGCGCTTTTTCAGTGAACCCATAGGGTGCTAATGAATTAGCGGATTTCAGGCGCGTGGTCAATACGACACTTTTGAAAACGATGTTGATTCCAACCTTTCGCTTCGGGAAACAAGTTTGACTCGCCTTTGTGCGAAACCTAAATTGAGCGCGCATGTTGGCAGTCGAGTCAAAAACCACCCCGGCACAATCCGTCGCCCCCAAGACCACAGTGACTATTTCTTGGAAGCAAATCGTTGAGCCTGTCGAGCCGTTTCTGGATGCGGTGACGAAACGGCTTGCGGAACAGGTGAACGCTTTTGACCCGGCACTTTCTCAATACGCCGAATACGCGCTCACTGGAAATGGCAAACATTTGCGTCCGACATTGGTCGCCCTCGCTGCAAATTCCCTCGGCAAGGTGAACGATTCTCATGTCACGGTCGCCGCGATCATCGAGATGGTTCACTTGGCGACGCTGGTTCACGACGATGTGATGGATGAGGCGGAGATGCGACGCGGCAAACTGACGCTCGCGGCGAATTGGGGGAACGAGATCGCGGTATTGTTCGGCGATTGTCTGTTCGCTCAAGCGTTGAAGTTGGCCGCCAGTTTCCCGACGCCGGAGATTTGCCGCGCGGTCGCGTCGGCCACGAACACGGTTTGTTCCGGTGAAATCCTCCAGACGCGGCATCGGAAGAACTTTGAGTTGTCGCAGAAGGATTATTTCCGCGTGTTGCAGATGAAGACAGGCGAGTTGTTCGCGCTGTCGTGTGACATGGCTGCATTCCTCGGCAGTGCCACACCGGGGCAGAGGACGGCGTTGCGCGAGTTCGGCATGGCGTTCGGCACGGCGTATCAGATTTACGACGACTGCGTGGATTTGTTCGGCACAGAGAAGCAGGCGGGTAAATCTCTGGGGACGGATCTCGCCAAGGGCAAGCTGACTTATCCCGTGCTGCTGGCGTGGGAACGGGCGACACCGGAAGAACGCGCTGCGCTCGAAGCGTTGGTGCAGGATTGGCAGCCGGGGTCTTTCGCGACGGTGAACAAGTATTTGGCCCGGTATGAAACACTGGGAACGACGCTGGATTTGATTGAACGACATCTGACGCAAGCGCGTCAATATCTGTGGTCGTTGCCAGAGTCGGTTGGACGCGCGGGTTTGCTGGGCGTGACAGACTTTCTGGCACAGCAAACGGCCGCGTTGTCAGAATGATCTCTATTATAGTGAGCACGACTGGATCGGAACCTGAACGGGAGGCAAAGTCGGCGGTGTCTTCGGACGCGCCGAAACCTGCCGCCACCACCACCCGCGCGGAGGAAGACGCCATCGTGCGTCGCGCTCAACAGGGCGATCTCGCCGCTTACGACGAACTTGTGCGGCGTTATCAGGAGCGCATTTACGCCACGCTTTACCACATGACGTCCAACCACGACGACGCCAATGATCTCGCGCAGGAGGCGTTCATAAAAGGCTATCAAGCGATCAAATCCTTCAAAGGCGGCTCGAGTTTCTACACCTGGGTCTATCGCATCGCCGTCAACAAGACGCTCAACTTCCTCAAATCGCGGAAGAATCGCACGATGATGAGTCTGAACGATCTGGATTTCGACGCGGAGAAAGACCCCGATCTCGTCTCGTTGATCTCGCACAACACGCCTCGTCGCGATGCGGTGTTGTCCGAGCTGCAAAAAAAATTGAACGAGGCCATGCTCAAGCTGTCAGAACAACACAGACTCGTGGTGACCCTGCATGATGTTCAAGGGCTGGCCCACGAGGAGATCGCCGAGATCATGGAGTGCAACACGGGGACGGTGCGGTCGCGGTTGTTTTACGCGAGACAGCAGTTGCAGGGATTTCTGGCGGAATATCTGAAGTAACAAATTCTCGTAACAGTGACGTAACTATGAGTGCCGAAAACCAGGATCAGGATTTTGAAAAGTTGCAGCAGTTGCTCAAACTCAAACGCCATGAGTCGCCGCCGCCCCGGTTCTTCAACGACTTCTCCTTTCAAGTCACCGCCCGCATCCGCGCCGGTGAAGGCGCGGGCAAGATCGAAAACTTTGAGGACATCGTCGCGCAGGCACCGTGGCTGCATCGCATCTGGAAAGCCATTGAAGGCAAGCCAGCCGTCTCTGGTCTGTTCGCGGCAGCGGTGTGCGGAGTGTTGATCGCGGGAATTTTCTACGTGGATAATTCCGCTCCGACCATGCCGGGTTTCGCCACGAATCAATCCGCAGAGCCAGCCGACAACAGTGATCCCGCAGCCGGGACACTTCTCGCAACGACGGGGCAGGGTGGCAGCAGCCTGAGTCCGACCGCAGTAATGCCGGGATCATCCACCTCGCTGTTCAACAACGTCCTCGCATTGCCGACCGCGCCGGTGAGTTTTAACCCACACGCCTTCACCAACGGTTTTAGGTGATAAACCTTCAAAACAAAAGGCGCGGCAAAGTTGCCGCGCCTTTTTTGGTTTCAATCCGACTTCGGAAGTAGCGGCGGGCATCCGTGCCTGCCGTAGAGTCGGGCATCCCTGCCCGGCGGAAAGAAACGCACGAGCAACGCACGACACAGGCGATTCGAAAGACACACAGAAATCCGCACCGCTTTCAGGGCGGCAAGGATGCCGCCCTCTACGGCAGGCAGAAATGCCTGCCGCTACAATTACGCAGCACCGTCACTTCTATTTCGGAGTTCGGATTCAAAGCTGGAGGACAGACGTAAGGAGTACCGACCGAACCTTAATCCTCTTTTGTGAACGCGATGGCCGCGCCTTCGCCCTGGATCATCAAACGATTGCCTTCAAACTTGGCCTTGCGGACATCCGTGCCGCCTTCAAGTGTGAATTCGTAACTCGTCGTCCCGTCCGCCTTCCAATCGCCTTTCAGATTTTTAAGTTCAGCGGCAGAAGGGAAACCCGGAAGCAGTTTTCCCGGTGCAAAATTTTTGACTGTAAGTGTTTTGTCCGGCGCAGCCACGACGACGCACTTGGCAAACCGTTCGTGCATCCAGGCGCGGATGCGTGTGGCCTCGCCGCCGACGATGTTGGGTTTGAGGCGACGATAGGCCAGCATCGTGCCGCTGGAATCAAATCGCCAACGCCCCACCAACGGATCAGAGTAGGCGGGGTTTTGTGAAACGCCATTGGTCAGGAAGTTGCCGAGGTCTTTCAGATCAGGCTTGAGCGTGGACAATGTCAGGCGTAGCAGCTCGCCATTGTCGAAGATGGCTTTGGCGGAAGGGTTTTGAAGCAACTCGCCGAGCGATCCGCCTTGAGCGCGTGTTTCGGCAAAGGCTGTGTCCTGACCAAGTGTTTGAAATTCAGCACGCTCACCCAACGCGAGGATCCCGGGATAACGGATGAGGCGCGCTTCGAGCAGCGGATTCTGGAAAATCAATCCCGCGATGTCAGCGGTGTCGTAGTAAGTGTCGCTGATCGTGGACGCCGCGCGACCGACGCGAGCCATGCCCGTGCTTTGAAGATCGCGACCGAGTTTGTTGACGAGTCGCATGGATTTGGAATCACCTTCGCTAGACGCGAGTTGAACCGTCCAATAACTCAGGGCGTGAATGCACATGGCGAACACGACGATGTAGGCGACGCCGTTCAACAAGCCGAGGCAACCGCCGAGCCGCGAGTTGATGCGTTCCCACAGCGAGAGCCGGAGATCACCCGTCTTGTATTTGTAATGCACGTCCACTTTTTGATGCACCATGAAGCCCGCGACTTTGACCAGCGTCAGCACGAGCAGGAATCCCAGCATCGTCGGCAACGCCCATAGCATGAGCGGACTCTTGACGCCGAACAGACCGAGCAATGGGATGAAAATCTTCCCGGCGAGCGCGGCCAGCATCACCCCAAGGATGATGCCGATGAATGAAACGCCCGCCCGGATGGCGCCTTGCTGATAGCCGATGGCGGCGATGGACGGCAGCAACAGGAGTGTGATCAACCAGATTGTCATGCAAACAAGTTAGGAATCGCGCTCATCAAAGGCACGAAGAAAATATGAGCGACGATTCCAGCAGTGGGGGAAGTGGATAAAACGGATTGATGGATTGTTGGATAAATGGATTCGCCAGCTCGGTAGTCCACCCATCCATGAATCCATGAATCCAACAATCCATTCATCAGGCTAAAAATCCGTGTCCATCTGTGTTCATCCGTGGTTAAATCTTCCTGCCGCATGAAAGAGTTTCCATCGCCGCTCGACTTGAAAAAGATCAAAGCCTATCCGCTCTCGCAGCGGCGGAGTTTGAGCGCGATTGAGAAAATGCTGATTGATCCGGCACAGCCTGCGCCGAACTGTTCACCCAAGATGCTGGCGCAAATCCAAGCTTGCGCTGCCAATATCCGCTCTGCTCGTGAGCGTGGCTCCAGCGTGATGCTTCTCTACGGCGCGCATCTCGTGAAGAACGGTTTGCTCCCCGTGGCGAATGCCTTGATCGAGCGCGGTTGGATCACACATCTTGCCACGAACGGTGCTGGGACGATCCACGATTGGGAGCTGGCGTTCCAAGGTCGCACTGAGGAAAGCGTCCGCGACAATGTCGCCACCGGCACGTTCGGCACGTGGGACGAGACCGGGCGCAACATCCATCTCGCGTTGCTGGCGGGTGCGTTGCGCGAGGAAGGTTACGGTCGCAGCCTCGGCAGATTCATCGCTGAAGACGGCGTGACGCTGCCGACGACAGCCGAGCTTGAAACACTGTTGCGCGAACAACCCGCTCATCCACTCGCGCCCGCCCGCGCTGAATTGCTCCAAGCGATGTTGGTTCACAAACTTCCTGCTGGCCTCATCGCGGTGAAGCATCCACACGCGCGGAGTTCCATTCTCGCGACTGCATTCCAACAGAACGTCCCGCTCACAGTGCATCCGGGTATCGGCTACGACATTATTTCCAATCATCCCACGTTCAACGGTGCGGCGATTGGTCGTGCGGCGCAGGTGGATTTTGCGATGTTCGGTCGCGCGGTGGAGGGACTGGATGGCGGCGTGGTGATGAGTGTGGGTTCGGCCATCATGGGGCCGCAAGTGTTCGAGAAGAGCATCAGTTGCGTCAACAACCTGCGCCTGCAAGCCGGGCGTAAGATCGTGAGCGGTCACGCGATTCATGTTGTGGATGTCCAGGACGGCGGCAACTGGGATTGGACGCGAGGTGAACCGCCCAAGGAGAATCCCGCTTACTATCTGCGCTTCTGCAAAAGTTTCGCGCGCATGGGCGGCACGATGCACTATGCGCAGTGCGACAACGTCGCCTTTCTCTGCAATCTGCTGAATCTTCTCAACGCGTGACTTCTGCGGGTTGACAGTTCCAACTCGCATAATCACTCTGCCAACACATGCGAATCATCACCGTCATTCTGCTTTGCCTCGTCGCTTTGAATCTGCGCGCGGCTTTGGATTATCCCGTGCAACCCGTGCCGTTCACCAGCGTGCGACTTACCAGTGGATTACTCGCCAATCGTCAGGCCACGAACAACGCCGTCACCATGCCCTTCGCACTGGAGCAATGCGAAACTTCCGGGCGCATCAAGAACTTCGACCTCGCTGCCGAGGTCATGCGCCGGCGCGCATCGTGCGAAACTAATTTCCAAATCAAGCCGCCCACGCAATATCCGTTCGATGACACAGACGTGTATAAAGCCATCGAAGGCGCGGCGTTTTGTCTCAGCGTGAAACCCGACGCTGCGGTGCAAGCCAAGCTGGAAGCCATCATCGCGCGCATCGCCGCTGCGCAAGAGGCGGATGGTTATCTCTACACGTTCCGCACGATGCACCCGGACAAGCCCGGCCACGATTGGGTGGATCAACAACGCTGGCTCAAAGACCCGCAACTCAGTCACGAACTCTACAACCTCGGCCATCTGTACGAAGCGGGTGTCGCCTACCACCGCGCCACCGGATCGCGCTCACTGCTCGACATCTGTCTCAAGAGCGCGGCATTGATTCAAAAAGATTTTGGCGATCATCAACTCCGCATTTCTCCCGGCCACCAGATCATCGAGATGGGTTTCGTAAAACTCTACCGACAGACTGGCGACATCAACTGGCTCGACCTCGCGAAGTTTTTCCTCGATGTGCGCGGCAAGGGCGGAGAATACAGTCAGGATCACAAACCCGTCTTCGCGCAGGACAAAGCCGTGGGCCACGCCGTGCGCGCCAATTACATGTATGCCGGCATGGCAGACGTCGCCGCGCTCTCCGGCGACGAACGTTATCTCGCCGCGATCACGAAGATTTGGGACAACGTCGTCGGCACAAAGCTGCATCTCACCGGCGGCTGCGGCGCTCGCGCTTCCGGCGAAGCTTACGGCAACGATTACGAACTCCCGCATCGTTGCTACAATGAAACCTGCGCGGCTGTCGCGTTCCTCTTTTGGAATCACCGCATGTTCCTCATGACCGGCGACGCCAAATACATGGATGTCTTCGAGCGCAGTCTTTACAACGGCGTCCTCAGTGGCGTGTCGCTCTCTGGCGACAAGTTTTTTTATCCGAACCCGCTCGAATACGACGGCAGTAACAAAAACAATCACGGCTTTGCCGGGCGCGCGCCGTGGTTCGGTTGCGCGTGCTGTCCTCCAAATGTTCTGCGCACGCTCGCTTCGCTCGGCGATTACGTTTACGCAATACAGGACGGCAAATTATTTGTGAACCTTTACGCTCAAGGCAAAGCCACTACGACTATTTTTCGGAGCAAAGTGACGCTGGAACAAACCACTGAATATCCGTGGGACGGCAAAATTAAACTCCGAATCACGCAGGAGCGACCGGTCACGTTCACCGTGTGTCTCCGAATCCCCGGCTGGGTCGAGGGCAAACCGCTTCCGAGCGACCTCTACACTTACGACGACGCTACGCCAGCCAAGTGGTCTTTGCGCGTGAACGGAAAGAAAATCACCTTCGATGATTCTCGTAGCAGCGGACGTGAGTCTGCTCAAAATGGAAAAAGTCAGAGCCGACTCACGTCGGCTGCTACGCCGGAGATCAGAAACGGTTTCGCTTCCATCACCCGCGAATGGAAATCCGGCGACGAAGTCACGCTCGATTTCCCCATGCCCGTTCGTCGCGTCACAGGCAATGCGAAAATCGCCGCCACGAAAAATCAGGTCGCACTCGAACGCGGCCCGATCGTTTATGCGTTTGAAGGTGTGGACAACGAAGGCGGCGCGTTCGATGCCGTGTTGCCGATGGATGCGAAGATCCAACCCGAACATCGCACTGACTTTCTCGGTGGTGTCACGGTGCTGAACATCACCAAAGCCGCGCGCGTGACGTTGGACAAATCCGGCAAGCTGAAAACCGCACCCGCCAAACTCACCGCAATCCCCTACGCTGTCTGGGCCAATCGCGGACTCAGCCCAATGGCCGTCTGGCTCGCGCGCGATGCGGCTACTGCGCGACCGATTCAACCGCCTACGCTCTCTTCGCAAGCTAAAGTCACCACCTCATTTGCCCGCGCTGGAATGAGTCTCGCGTTCATCAACGATCAGCTCGTCCCGCAGAATTTCACTGATGGCTTCGCGCCCAACTTTGATTTCTGGCCGCACAAAGGCACGAGCGAATGGGTTCAATATGAATTCGCGCAACCCACCAAAGTCAGTTCTGTTCGCGTCTCGTGGTTTGATGACACCGGCGTGGGCGAGTGTCGTCTGCCTGTTTCCTGGCGCGTCGTTTATCTCGACACAGAAAAGAAATGGCAACCCGTGTCCAACGCTTCCAATGACGACATCCGCAAACGTGATCCGATCAAGGTCACCTTCGACGCCGTCACCACGAAAGCGTTGCGGCTGGAAATCCAGATGCCGAAAGATTTCAGCGCGGGGCTTTACGAGTGGGAAGTGGAGTAAGAGCCTGTTTGAAAACTAGACTTGGCTTTTCGTCCTCGTCGTCGTTCTCGTCCTCGTCCTCGACTCTGCTGAACAATCGAGGACGAGGAGGATATTTCTTCAAGCACAGCCTCACCCACCTTTGATCGCACCCGGCGCGTGGGCGAATCTTGACACTGCCCCCGGAGCGCGGCTGTGTCGAAGACCAGCCGCAGCAGTGTGATAACACTGGGGCTTTGGATTTGCTGGAGACTCCAGTGCTTTCCAACCTGCTGCGGCTGGTCGAGGACGACA
>JANNAO010000058.1:0-14373 GCA_031384405.1 Verrucomicrobiota bacterium
GCGTGGGGCGACAACAGCGACGGACAAATTGAGTATCCTGATCTAACGAACACGCTGGCGATAGCGGCGGGAGAATACCATTCGGTAGTGGTGAAGGAAGACGGCACACTGGCGCAGTGGGGTTCATACTCGGCGGATGGAATCGTGACGTATCCGGTGGGATCGCCACCGTCTTACACAAATCTGATCGCAGTTGCGGCAGGAGCAGAGCATGACATCGGGCTAAAAGCCGATGGCACGGTGGTGAGTTGGGGATTGGCGAATGCGATAGCAAATTACGTCCCGACGAATCTTGCGGGAGTAACAGCCGTCGCCGCTGGCTGGAATCACAACCTTGCGTTGTTGACCAATGGAACGGTGACGGCATGGGGCTACGGCAACACGAGCATTGGTTACACGATGACGAACGTGCCGGCGGGATTGAGCAATGTGACAATGATCGCCGCTGGCGGATTGCACAGCGTCGTCCTCAAGAGTGACGGAACGGTGGTGAGTTGGGGCTACAACGGCAGCGGAGAAACGAATGTGCCGAGCGGCTTGAGCAACGTGGTGGCCGTGGCTGCGGGCGGACAACACAGTCTGGCTTTGAAATCAGACGGAACAGTGACCGGTTGGGGCTATAACAACTCCGGCCAATGCACACCACCAACTGGCTTGAGCAATGTGATGGCAATTGCTGCCGGTTGGCAACACTCAGCCGCTTTGAAGAATGACGGCACAGTGGTTTGTTGGGGTGCAACTAGCAGCGGTCAGACGAATGTGCCAGGAACCTTGCCACCGGTGAAAATGATCGCGGCAGGCGGCGACCATACGCTGGCAGGCGTGTACTCCCCGCTGGTGCAATAC
This sequence comes from Verrucomicrobiota bacterium, assembly GCA_031384405.1. Classification (GTDB taxonomy): domain Bacteria; phylum Verrucomicrobiota; class Verrucomicrobiia; order Limisphaerales; family JADLHS01; genus JADLHS01. The sequence goes on from JANNAO010000058.1 coordinate 847, forward strand.
CCGGTGGACGTGAGCAAAGATTTGCTGCTGATTTACAACACGAACTCGGTGAACAGCATTGTTGTGAAAGATTACTACCTCGCGCATAGGCCGATGGTGAGTGGCGCGAATGTGTTGGGCATCGGATGCACGACAAATGAGGTCACAACGAGCGCGGGACTTACGAATGAAATTCTAACGTCATATTGGGGCTGGCTATCGAATAACCCTACAAAACATCCACAGTATGTCGTTTGTTTTCTCGATATTCCGTCACGGGTATATGACAGCACCAATGTCTTTCCAAGTGTGTTCGTTTACATCAGGGAAGCAACAAGTGGAGTCCGTCCATTCGTAACATGTATTAACATGGAAACCACCAATGACTGCCGAGCTTACATTGATAAAATACGATACTTTGGGACGAACTATTCACCCGGGAAACTGGTTATCAGTGCTTCACGCGGCAACTATTCCAACACCAACTACTATTTCGATGATGCTCTTCCCGGAACACTATTTTGTACAAACGGCGTTACAGGCGTCTTAGAAGCTGGCGGTTTCCAATCTTCAATCACCTATGTTCCTCCAAGTTCCTACAATCAACACATCCGAAATGGCACGAACGTCGCAGGCTACGTATCTTGGGGAGCTAATGGTTCATTTGTTCACACGTATGCAATTGACGGTACCGTTACATTTCGCGGCGAAAGTGCTTGGTGTCTGATTCAAACAGTAGAGTCTTGGAACGGTCTGCGTGATAACTCAGGTTCATTGCAAAGTCATTTTCTTGATTGGTTTTCACCGTCCGCTTTTGGAGGAACAAATTATCAGAACACAGCAGTGGGAGCAGTTTCGCATGTGCATGAGCCGAATTTGCCAGGAGTGAATGACCCGCAACTATATTTTGGATTGTGGCAGAAAGGCAAAACCTTCTCAGTATGTGCGTGGCAATCACGTATAACCCCTTACTTCCAAGCCGTAGGGGACCCGTTAACCGCAAAATGACCAACAGGTGAAAGTTCTCAAAATGAATACTCTCAATAAAATTGTCGTGGCATTTTGTTCATCGTGCTTTTTTTCCCCAGCACATGGACAAGGCACATTTCAAAACCTGAACTTCGAGTCTGCGAATTTACCCATATTGCCCGCAGGTCAATATGGCAGTCTCCAGCCGATACCAATAGCCATTCCGTCTTGGAGTGCGTACCTCGGAACAAATCAAATTTCTCAAGCGCTCCATAACAACATGACAATCGGAAGTCCGGGGATTTCGGTTCTCGGTCCAAACTGGAATCTTGGCGGAATTTTAGAGGGTTCGCATTCAGTTTTGCTTCAAGCTGGGCGAGACCCTATAAACTTTCCCGGCTTGAATGTTTCCGCTGCAATTGCCCAGTCAGGCCAAATCCCAATAAATTCTCAGTCTCTATTGGTCCGGATACAGGGGAACAATTTCGGGATAAACTTCGCAGGTCAGATTCTAGCGACTTATGAGATGTCAGTTGCCGCCAATTACAAGGTTTATGGAGTGGACGTTTCGATGTTCGCCGGACAGACAGGCGAACTGCGTTTTACCTCGGTGTCCACATCAAGTCAGCCATTCAACAATCTTTATCTTGATGCGATTTCATTTTCTCAGCAATCCGTTCCCGAACCAAACTCGGCTGCCTTGATCGCCCTTGGTACATTGCTGTTCGGCGTCCGCTCGCGTCTGATGAGAAGTTGGTGTGCATGATTGAAAGTGGATGAACTGCGTTGCTCTCCTACCTCATTCAAAAGCCCCACTCACTTTTATTTGCCACCCGGCGGTGGCTTCTCGCCGTAGTTGATGCTCATCGCGCCGCCGATGAAGTTGTCCGTGCGAACGTTGACCAGTCCCAGATTCTTCATCCGTTCTTCCACGCCGCGTTGCGCTGGATAATCACGAAGCGACGCGATGATGTAGGCATACGCGCTGGGCTTGCCACAAACCAGCAGACCTAACACCGGCACCAGAAGTTTGAGGTAGGCAAAATAAATCCCCCGCCACAGCGCGTTGTCCGGTTTGCCAAAATCCAACACGATCAAGCGCGCGCCGGGCTTCGCCACACGCGCCATTTCATCCAGGCCCGCTTCCCAACTCGCCAGATTCCGCAGACCGAATCCGACGGTGACGGCATCAAACGTCTCGGAGTCAAACGGAGTTTTCTGCGCGTCGCCCTGAACGAATTGAGGATTGAGGATTGAGGATTGAGGATTGCGTTGGTTGGCCACAGCCAGCATGGCATCACTGAAATCCAGCCCGGTCACCGTCGCGCCAGTCGCAGCGAGAGCGAATGAGATGTCGCCAGTGCCGCAGCAGAGATCAAGCGCGCGATCCCCAGACGTTACAGCCGCAAGAGCCGCGACGCGACGTTTCCACCGACGATGTGCGCCGAGGCTTTGGATGTCATTGATCAGGTCGTAACGCGTGGCGATGGCGGCAAAAAGCCGGTTGACCTGCGCAGCACGCTGTTCGCCTGGACTGTAGAATTCGTTTCCCATGTTGGACAAAGCCGTCCAAATACTGAGCAGGTGGGGGCTGGGTTGCGATTAAAAACTTATCACCAACGCAGAGACATCGGAGTGTTTGGGAAAGTTTAACAGAATGAACCGGCTGGTTTGAATGCTGCTAAGTCTCTGTTGCTCCGGTCAAATATAGAGCGTGTATGACAACGAATAAGAAGAAAATCTTGGTGGTGGATGACGATCCAGTGGTCGTGAAGGCTTTTACGATCAAGCTCAAGGCGAGCAACTACGAAGTGCTGACAGCGTCGGATGGCTCGGCAGCCGTCAATATCGCCCGGACTCAAAGCCCGGATGCAATACTGTTGGACATCAATTTCCCCGACGACTTTGGCAGCGTGTCATGGGATGGCTTTCGGATCATAGACTGGCTCAAGCGCATTGATGCCGCTGCGAACATTCCGGTCTTTATCATCTCAAGCGGAGATGCTGCCAAGTATCAGTCAAAAGCGCACGAAGCCGGAGCCGTGGCTTATTTCCAAAAGCCCATCATCCACGAAGAACTCATCGCGGAGTTGGAGCGCGTCCTCAGCCTTACTCCTGCTGTTGTCGCCTAGTCTGCTTTTGCCATGACGTCATCCGATCAATCTCTGGCGTTGACGTCGCAACAGATCGAAGAGTTGAACAAACAACTCGCGAACATGCGGCACGACATCAACAATCATCTCTCCCTGATGATGGCCGCCGTGGAACTGGTGCGACGCAAACCCGAGGCCGCCGAACGCATGGCGACCACGCTCACCGAACAGCCCGGCAAGATCGGTGACTCAATGAAAAAGTTTTCCGGGCAGTTCGAGACTGCTCTCGGCATCAAGCGCGGTTGATTGTCCGACTGCTCGTTGCTTCCGTCTCCAGTTAGTTCTTCATTCCTGTAACCTGCATTCAACCGCAGGCGTCCTATCTTCCAACGAACCGGCAGGCAACGTTGCCAGCCAAAGAAAGAAATGACGCCTATGAAAACAATCCGTTCCATTCGCAACAGTGTGTTCACCCTCGCAGCCGTCGCGTTGCTGCAACTCGATCCCTCAGCCCAAGCGCAGCCGAATCCCGACAACAAAGAACGCCCGCAAGAACGCCCGCGCCAGCCTGCTGGCGAAGGCCGCATGAACGAACGTCGCCCGCAAGGTGGTCAACCCGGATTCCAACCCGGCAACCAGCAGGGCGGTCCTGGAATGAATGTCATGGAACGCATCCTCACCGAGGACCAACGCGATTCCATGCGCCAAGCCATGGAAGCCAACCGCGAAAAGAATCGCGAGATGATGGAGAAAATCCGCGAGGCACGAAAAGCTCTCAACAAAGCGGCGTTTGAAGCGGAGTTCAAAGAAGACGTCGTCCGCGCCAAAGCTCTCGAAGTTGCGAAGCTCGAAGCTGAAGCCACCGTCATGCGCTTGAAAGCATTGTCAGAAGTTCAGCCCGCGCTTTCGCAAGAGCAGTTGGACAAGATCATGAATCCTCCCCAGTTGCAGCCGCAGCAGGGTGGCAATCCTGATGGCGAAAATCCGCGTCCCGGCAACCGTCGCCCAAACCGCCCGCAATCTCCTCCGGGCGACGACGTGGAAAAGCCCCAGCTTCCCAAACGCGAACGTCAGTAACATGGACGTCGCCGCGACAACAACGCCACCGCTTCAAGGAGCGGTGGCTTTTGGCTTTGTCGAAAAAACTCCGTCTGCCATAGTCACCGAAATGGAACGCACCGAAGCGGAGTTGATCGCCGCCGCCGTCAATGGCGATCCCGCCAGCTTCGAGCCATTGATCCAGAAATATTCCCCGCGTGTCTTCGCCACCGCGCGCCGTTACGCCCGGCTCGAACGCGAAGTCGAAGACATCGTTCAAGAAATCTGGATCAAGGCGTTTCAGAAACTTGGCAGCTTCCGGGGCGATGCTCCGTTTGAACACTGGCTCATGCGCATGGCCGTCCGCACTTGCTACGACTTTCTCCGCGCTCACCAGCGCAATCGAGAGTCTGCCTTCTCCGAAATCTCCGACCCGGAGGATGATTGGTTGGAGCGTTTTGCCGCCGCGCCCGAATCTGCCAGCGAACACGCCGATGCCGCCAAGCAACTCATCGCGCGCATCATGGAACAAATGTCGCCTGCCGGAAGACTCATCATCACGCTGCTGGAGATAGAAGATCGCAGCGTCAAAGAGATTGCGGAACTCACGGGCTGGTCAGTGCCGCTAGTCAAAGTCCGCGCGTTCCGCGCCCGTGGCGAGATGAAGAAGATTTTGGAGCGCATCACCCAGGACAAGTATTTGTAACCCTGAACCAGACGCCGCCGTCTGAACCCATTGCTGACGTATGAACACGGAAGAACTAAGAAAGAAACTGCTGGCCGCTGCCCGCGCTAATCCGCCGGGCGATCATGTTCCGCTGGCCTTTGAGAAGCGCATCCTCGCGAATCTTGCCGCGAAGCCCGCCGTTGACATCGCCGCATTTTGGGCACGCGCCCTGTGGCGCGCGGCTGTCCCGTGCGTGGCCGTCACCGTGTTGCTCGGCGCGTTTTCGTTCATGCCCATAAGCACTACGACGAACGCAACGAACGAAGAAGACCTTTCGCTGACGTTCGAGGAAACATTGCTCGCGTCAACGGATCAACAGGAGGAACTCTGGTGAACACTTGGAAAATAGTTTTAGCCACGCTCGTCATTTTCATCGCGGGCATCATCACCGGCGCATCTCTCGTGAAGTTTGCCCAAGGTCGCGGTGGGCGCATGAACGCACGCCCACAACCGGAATTCAATCAGCCAAACAATCCGGGTCGCCCAGAAAACCCGAATCGCCGGAACGATCCTGAATTCACAAACCGCCCCGGAGAACAACTCGGACAACCGCCCAGTTTGTTGAATCGTCAGTTCGTTTTGGGACTGGATCGTCAACTCAAGCTGACGCCCGAACAACGGGACAAGGTTGAGAAGCTCATGGTCGAAGGTCAGGAACGCATCCGGCAAATGCGCTCCAACCTGGAGCCGGAGATGCGCAAGGAAATGCAGAGCGTCAACGAACAGATCAAAGCCATCCTCACACCCGAACAACGCCAACAATTCGAGCGGATCATGAAACAAAGATTTCCGATGCGATCAGATCAATCGAATCCCCCGGAACGTCGCTTCCGCGAGCCGCGCGGGGGTCAAAACGATTTGCGCGAACCGCGTGGCGAACAACCTCCGCCGCGTCCTCCGGAAGGCGGCGAGCCTCCGCAGAAACCTTAAATCGAACACCGAAGCAGGTTTTTGTTTTGGACGGAGTGTGGCCGTCCCCGGCCACAGCGACACGGCAAAGGGAGCGTAAGCAATTTTCCAGCGGCTTGGTTGGTGAACGTTGCTGCGCCCGGGGACGGACGCACCCCAGCGCGGCTTCGCTGGACGCCACCTTTTTCTACTTCGGGTTGAAACGAATACCGCCTCTACCGAGGGTCACTCCACGGGCAACTTTGCCTTTTGCCACGCTTTGATGCCGCCATCGAGGTGACAGACTGAACTGAAACCCAGCTTGTTGAATGTCGGCAGGGACTGAGTGCTGCGATTGCCGGAAGCGCAGTGGAGAACGTAGGTTTGATTTTTGTCGAGCGCGGCAAGAGCCTTCTCAAAGTCTGCGGCGCGGAAATTAATGTTAGTCGCACCGGCGATGTGTCCGGCGGCAAATTCTTCCGGCGTTCGGATGTCGAGCACCACGACTTTCTTATCGGCGATCAACTTCTGCGCTTCGGCCGCGTTGATGTGCGTGACGTTGGTTTCAGCCGCATTCGCGCAAGAGATGCAACACGCAAGCACCACGAGTTGAACGAGTCGTTTCAGGGAGGAGCAGGAATCAGTCATGGCCAAAGGATGGATGATTGTTTCCTGAGTTTCAACGGCGGCGTTTTTCAACGGCTGCCCATGAGTCTTCAACTTTTGACGTTCAATTCATTCAACGAACTTTTCCCCACTGGCGGTCGCAACAGATTCGCCGTTGGACGGGTGGTGAGTCGTTCCGGCGCGGGATTTCTTGAGCTGTAGGCATCACCAAACGAAAAACCTAACCAGAATATGCTATTGTCATCCGGGATGCCCCGACATAACTTCACCCCGAACTCGAACTATCCGTCCCTGATATGCACGACGCGACCAAAGAGCCGACGACCAGTGATTTGCTGAAGAACTCCACTTTGTACCGGGAGTTCCAAGCGGAGCGCGAAGAGATTCTCAAACACAAGTGGATCGAATCCGAGAAGGCCGGGCACGACATCGGATTTGAACGCGCGCTGACCGATTGGATCGTGAGGCATCGTTCCAAATGGCGCAAAGCCCGCCAAGGCGGCAATCAGGCGGCGGCACGATAAAAACCAGCTCCGCACCTTTAAGACGACCCTGCGAGGTCGCCAAGGCGCAACATGAAGATAACTTTCAATCCAGCGAACCGTCGCCAACGCGAGGTTCGCTGCTTTATTTTCAACCCTCGCACGCCTGTCCCGCTCTTAATCTTTTTCATGCTCATAATCTTAATCCTTCCCACCTTGCCGACGAACGGAGAAATGGATGGGGAGATTAAGAATAAGAGCCGAGAGATTTCAGCCAGTCACGCACCACGCACCACGCACCACGTTCCCCATGCCTGAATCCACCGTCATCCTCAACAACACCGGCATCGAGCGCGCATTGACCCGCATCGCCCATGAAATCGCCGAGCGAAACGAAGTCAGTGCGGAGATCGTTCTTGTCGGAATCCAACGCGGCGGTGTATCCGTGGCGGAGCGGCTCGCAAAAAACCTTTCGCAAATCTGGAATGCGCCAGTTCCCTGCGGCAGTCTCGACGTCAACATGCACCGCGACGATCTCGGACACCGCGCCGCGCCCACGGTTCATCCCACGCTCATCCCGTTCGACGTGACGGGAAAGACGGTCGTCCTCGTGGACGACGTGTTGTTCAGCGGACGAACGATCCGGGCCGCGATGGATGCGCTGACGGACTTTGGCAGGCCGAAGCGGATTCAACTCGCCGTGCTCGTGGATCGCGGTCATCGCGAGTTGCCCATCAAGGCAGATTACGTCGGCAAGAATCAACCCACGTCGCCGAAGGAAAAAGTTCGCGTCATCGTGGGTGAACCCAACCGCGCAGACGAAATCATCCTCGAACGACCATGAGCTGGAATCGCAAACATCTGTTGGACATCGAATCGCTCTCGGCAGACGAGATCATGACCGTGCTGGACACCGCAAAGGCATTCAAAGCTGTCGGCGAGCGCGCCATCAAGAAAGTTCCCGCGTTGCGCGGCAAGACCGTGGTGAATCTTTTCATCGAACCCTCCACTCGCACACGCATCAGTTTCGAGCTGGCTCAACAACGTTTGTCCGCCGACATCGTCAACTTCACGGCAGACGCATCGTCATTGAAGAAAGGCGAGACGCTCAAGGACACCGCGCGGAATCTCGAAGCACTCAACGCCGACTTCATCGTCATCCGACACAGCGCGGCGGGTGCGGCGCATTTCCTCGCTCGCACCCTGAACACGCACGTCATCAACGCAGGCGATGGTTCGCATGAACATCCTACGCAGGCATTGCTCGACGCGTTCACCATCCGTGAACGAAAAGGAAAGATCGCCGGGCTGAATGTCACGATTCTCGGCGACATCCTGTTCAGCCGCGTCGCGCGCTCGAACATCTGGGCACTGACGAAACTCGGCGCCAAAGTCACGCTCTGCGGCCCGTCCACGCTTGTGCCGCGCACGTTCGAGGCGATGGGTTGCCGCGTCACGCATGATGTTGAAGAGGCGATTCGCGATGCGGACATCATCCACTTGCTCCGCATCCAGCACGAACGCCAACGCAAGACGATGTTCCCCAGCATCGGCGAATACACGACGTTGTTCGGCCTCAACAAAGCGCGCCTCGCCAAGACCAAGCCGGACTCACTCATCATGCACCCTGGGCCGGTGAATCGCGGCGTGGAGATTGACAGTGAGATCGCCGACTGCGACCGCTCATTGATCCTCGAACAAGTCACCAACGGCATCGCCGTCCGCATGGCCGTGATGTTTCTGGTCAACGGCGGCAAAGGCCCGCAGGAAATCACGGGTGGGTGAAGTGGTTTCTGGGGATGCGTCCCGCATCAGCCCCAAGCGTTTTGCAACTGGCAAATCATGCCGCGAACATTACGCTGTCGCCCATGTCATCGGCTTACGATCAACTGCTCGACGCCACGATCTCGCATCTCGAGGATTTGAAATCCAAAGGCGCGCGGAATGTCAGCGTCTCGGCGGAAACACTCCGCGCACTGGCGTTGCCCGCGACGTTTGCCGCGAGTCGCCCAGTTGCTGCCGCTGCATCCGCGTCGTCCGCTGCGTCAAAGCCCGTTCCTCGTCCCGCGCCAGTGATGGCCATGCCCAAGCCAGTCGCCACGGTGCTGTTCTCCAAGTCTAAATCAGCCGCGCCCGCGCCAACGCGCATTGTCTCCGCAGATTCCGCCAAAGCCGCCGCGTTCGTCGAATTGCAGACGCGCGTGCTGGCTTGCGTGAAGTGCGCGAATCTCGCTTCCTCGCGCACGACCGTGGTGTTCGGCGTCGGCAACATTGATTCGCCGCTCCTGTTCGTAGGCGAAGCCCCGGGTGCGGATGAAGACGCGATGGGCGAACCGTTCGTCGGCGCAGCGGGACAACTTCTCACCAAGATCATCACGGCCATGGGCGTGAGCCGTGCGGATGTTTATATCGCGAACATCCTGAAATGCCGCCCCGACACGCCCGGCGAATCCTCCGGCAATCGCAAGCCAACATCCGCCGAGATGGCGACGTGTATTCCGTATCTGCACGAGCAGATTGATTTGATCAAACCCAAAGCCATCGTCGCGCTCGGTGCGACAGCGGTGGAGGGATTGTTGGGCAAGACGCTTGGCATCTCGAAGCTGCGCGGCAACTGGCAGACGTATCGCGGCATCCCGCTCATGCCCACGTATCATCCGGCGTACCTGCTCCGCAACCAAGCCATGAGCGAGAAGCGCAAGGTCTGGGAAGACATGCTGCAAGTGATGGAAAAACTGGAGATGAATATCACACCGAAACAGCGCGGGTTTTTCCAACAGGCCACGACGTGAAACTCAGCGGACGAAAATTCATTCTGCTCACGCTCCTCGGCGTGTTGGTCGTGGGTGGGTTGGGAGTGGCGATCTGTCACTGGCGGGCGAAACGCGCCGTGGCGAATTACAGGAAACAACTGATCGCTGCCGGAGAAAAGCTCACGGTCAAGGAACTCATCCCGCCGACACCGGCGAAAGAGGACGATGGGGCGGAGTTGTTTTACAAGGCGCAGGCATTGATGAATGCGTCCTCATCTGGACTGCTCTCCACAAATCCGCCGTTATCCATGCGCGGTGTTGCGCCGGGCAAAGCAGCAGTTGGCTGGTTGCAGCCTGACATTCGCGATGGCAAAGCCACGAACACTTGGGACGATCTGGCAGACACGGTGGCGGGCATGACAAGGGAGCTTGAGTTGCTGGATCAACTGGCAGACAAGCGGACGATGGATTTCAAATACAACTACAACCAAGGTTTCACGGGGCGACTGCCAATGCTTGCGCCGAGAAAGCAAGCTTCACAAAGACTCCTTGCGGCTGTCTTGTTTGCGCTTCACGAAGACGACGCAGAAGCTGCCGTCGCGCATCTGCGAGGTATGCTTGGGTTGGTGAGAGGATTGACCGACGAACGCCTTATCATCTCTCAACTCGTTCGGATCGCTGTCGCAAACATTACGCAAGCTGTGACTTGGGAATTGCTTCAATCCACAAACACGACCGATGCGCAGCTTGAAACAATTCAGCGAGAGTGGGCGGGGCTGGATTTTGTTTTACCTGCCGAACGTTCGCTGGTGATGGAACGTGCAATGACTGAGATGACCATCGGCGATATGCGCGAATCGAGATCAGAGTTTAGTCGAGTCACATCCGGCTTCGGCCTTGTTGTCGCCGGAGGTGGGGCTGGAGGTGGAAGACCGAACTGGTCGGGGTCTGGAGATGTAATTCTTGAGGCGACACAGTTTGCTAAAGACACATGGGTGGAAACCAAAGACGCCGCCAAAGAAGTCGCGTGGCGCGTGGCGTGGTCGCATTCCGATCAACTCGGCGTATTGAAAGGCATACAAATCCAAATCGAGGCTCTTCGGTCAGTGCAAACGAACCAGCCGTTTTCCGCCGCGCTTTCGGTGCATCAAACACGTCTGGGTAATTTGGGATTGGCCACCACGGACAAGGATGACGATGGCTGGTCGCTGTTTGCTGGTTCGCAACTGCAAACCATGTTCAGCTCCAGCATTCCGGCTCTCAGCAAATTGCTCTACAAGGTCATGGTCACCGAAACAGGAAAGCAACTCACGGTCACGGCCATCGCGTTGAAGCGTTACAAACTTCGCCACGGAAATTTCCCCGCCGATCTCACCGCACTTGTGCCGGAGTTTCTTCCCGCAGTTCCGCTCGATCCCGTGAATGCCCAGCCGTTGCATTACAAGCCGAACGCGGATGGAACATTCCTGCTCTACTCCGTGGGTGACGATGCGGAAGACAACGGCGGCGATCCCAAGCCTGCCAAGAACAAAACAAATAGGTCAAACTCGTGGCAGCACGGACGTGATTGGGTCTGGCCTCAGCCTGCGAGCGCGCAAGAGATTGAAAATTACTTCCAGCAGAAACGACGGAAGTAGGCCGCATCTTGACACTTCCCCCCGAAGTTACGCCTGCTGGGTAATCGGAACGCTGCGTTCACGCGGCAGATGTGCGATTCGCCACGTTGCTGCCGCCTGAAGGCAGCGTTCCGTGGGCAGCAAGATGCACCCTAGGAAGTGAGGCGCGCGTTCGTTGCGCGATGAAACTCAGGAAGGATTGACCGTGAAGGCGTGTTTCTCTCGCGGTGCAGAGACTGGCAGCTCTGGCGCCGGTGCTGGCGAAGTCTCGGTTGAAGTCGCCGCCATGAACATCGCTGTGTCGCAGGCGCGATCGGTGAAAACTTCGCGGAATGTTGAAGGCGTGGCAGTAGCTGTGACCGGCACGGGTTCGTGACCGTAGTGAAATCCAGTCTCGTCCTCGTAGCCGTAGGGAATTTCAAACCAGGAACGTACTTTCGCCCACGCTTGAGTCCAAGAATTGGTATGCGCTTCAGCAGCGGGCAGTGGCCCGGATGGGTTGGCACTCTTCACCCGGTCATATCCCGCGTCAGTTGTTTTGTCCTCCGGCTTCTTCACGTTAGTAATCTATTCAAACATCGGCAGACTGCCATGGTTGCCTCAGAAAAATAGTTCACTTCTGGAAGATTTTTTTCCTAAAGCCCGATGGACGACCAGCCGATAAGCGATGACTTGCCCGAAGGTTGGTGATCGAACTTGGCGCGCTGCGCCTATCCCCGCTTCACATGCAACGTCTGCGTCGGGAATGCGAACTCGATCTTCTCCGCATCAAAACGCTCCTTGATCTTGAGGTTCAATTCCTGCAACGCATCAAAGTGTTCCTTGCCTTCCGTCCCATCCCAGATGTGAACCACAAAGATGTTCAGCGCGGAATCATTGAACTTGTTGAAACTGATGATCAGGTCGTGCGTCTTCGGATCGGCGCGAAAAATTTCATCGAGAATTTCTGTGGCGCGCTTCACCTTTTCCGTCGGCGTGTCGTAGGTGATGCCGATGTTCATCTCGGTGCGAATGCTGGGACGCCGCGTGATGTTCGTGATGATGGCGTTGCCCATGGTCTTGTTCGGGATGGCGACGAGATGGCCGTCGAGATTGCGGATGCGCGTGCTGCGAAGGCCGATCTGCTCGATGTTTCCCTGCACGCCCTCCACCTTCACCATGTCGCCGATGCGAAACGGTTTATCCAAAAAGATGGCCACCGCGCCGAAGAGATTTGCCACCGTGTCCTGCGCCGCGAGGCCGAGCGCCAGACCGCCGATGGACAAGCCCGCAAGCAGGCTGGTGATCTTCACGCCGAGATTGTCCGCCGTGAGAACGATGGCTGCGATGACCACGCTGAACTTGGCAGCCTTACGAACTAGCGGGAATAATTGTGCAGCAAATAATTTATCCTCCGTCAGCGCGTTCCTGTCGAGCCAGACGCCAAGCAACATGTCCACCACCTTCAACGCGACATAAGTGATCGAGCACGCCACCACGATTAGTAGTGCCTTGGAGAGATACATCTGCGTCTTGGCTGGCCAGTCAAACATCGCCAGACCGATGTGGAGAAACACGACAAACGCCACCACCTTCACCGGCCCGCGCAACAGTTCCAACACGAGATCGTCGTACTTCGTGTCTGACTTTTTAGCCAGACGCTTGAGCCAGACGCCGATGATGAAATCGAAAATCTTGGAAACATAGAACGCGAGAAGGATGTAGATCAGCGAGGCGAGATATTTCCAATAGGGTTCGTCCAGCAACGGATCGGACTTGCATAGGAGTTCAACGCGATCCAAACCAAATGTCAGCGCAATCTTCTTCGTATCCTTCGCTGAATCTTTCTTCTCATTGCTCGAATCAGAAATCAGCGCGTCACTGGAGGCAGTGGCGTTTGGTGCGTTTGTGATCGCGGCATCCTGTGCGCTGGCCCACACCGACCAGAACGCGACCACAAACAACAACGCCAACCCGGCGCGATACAACCATTCAAATCTCCATTTCATAGGCGGGCAAAATAAGAAACACCGGGCGCAGACGCCAACAGGATTTGTGGCTGCACCCGGAGCGGGGCGCGTCTTGAAACTGACCCCGGAGCGCGGCTGTGTCGAAGACCAGCCGCAGCAATGTGATAACGCTGGGACTTTGGATTTGCTGGATACTCCAGTGCTTTCCAACCTGCTGCGGCTGGTCTCGGCGACACAGCCGCGCTTGTATGTTGGGTAGGTCATAAGTTAACGATGACACCTTGAGAAAGCTTGAGGAGCGGGAGTCCGGCATATCCTAGCCGCGCTTGAGTCATTGAACTCCTGCGGAGATTGAGCCGGACTCCCGACACTGGGGTCAGATCGAACCGTATCTTGAACGCCGCCA